>WJJO01000011.1 GCA_014729665.1 Caldifarciminota bacterium | reverse complement strand
CGTAGCTCAAGTCGAGTTTCTCCCCTATCAGCTTAAGGTAATTGTCCTCGACATCTCTGAACTCGTGCACCTTCAGGCTCAAAGCCGCAAGCTGTTCTCCGAACTGCTCGTTCAGGCCTCAAAACGATACGGCCAAAAGGTTCAACTGCTCATTGCAGGAGGTCCTCCCATGATTCGTAAGTATACCGAGATTTTCTGCAGGGCGTTGAAATTCAAAAAAGACACCATATGCTTTGATTCGACTGAACAGGCAAGGCAGTGGTTGAAAGGAGGATTCAGTGAATAAACACAAAGTATGGTTCGACGATGAAAAAGGGATTTTATTCCTGAAACTTTCCGGAACCTTCACTACCGCTGACGGTGAAAGGTATATACCCGAGATTGAAAGACTCTACAAGGATAGGGATAAGCACTATCTCCTCTGCGATCTTACCGATGGCGGAACCGAACTTCCCACCGATAAATCCTACAGGAAGTGGCTTATCGATATGTACGAACGGATAGGTTTCAACAGGATAGCCATGTTCAACGCGAAACCTTCGATGAGGATGCTTGCCAAGATAGTTCTCGCGGCGGCAGGTAAATCAAACCAGGTCAAGTTCTTTTCATCACATAATGATGCGGTGGATTGGCTGAAGCATCCAGAGACGGTCTCTGCAGGGAAATAATACAGTGGCATACGAAATTTGTGGTTCGATAAGAAAGGAACAAACCAACCGGAAGGATGCAAAGTGAACTACGAAGTGGAATACGACGATGCTAATAAAGTACTTCGTTTAGAAACCTATGCTACACTTAATGCCGAAGAACTGAGGCAAATCATGGATAAAATCGAGAAGGAGTTCGAGGGAAAGGAACAACGCTACCTCCTGGTTGATGTATCTGCCAACAAAGAAGGCGCCTTGGACAGGGAAGCGAGAAAAACCCTAAGGGGTTACAAAGGTCAGTCGTTGAGCCAGAAGGTCGGAATAATAGGCGCCAATCCGACTGTCCGGATGATGGCTAAGATTGCTCTGAAGGTTCTGGGTCGTTCGGAGACCACCAGATTTTTCAAGCGGGAAGAAGAAGCTCTCAAGTGGTTTAAGGGAGAAGCTAAATGAACGGTGTCGATGATATCAAGGATTTTACTAAAAGGATTGAGGGTATAGAAGAAGCATTAGCCGAAGCTGCAGGTGGAAACCTGTTTGCACGCATTAAAACTGACCCAAGTAAACCGGACCCTTTGACCGCAATAGAGGCCGGAATCAACCTTATCCTCTCCGACCTCGAGGGTGAAACTGCCGAAAGACTTAGACTTGCAGAGGAACTTCAAAGACTAAGGCAACCGGAGTAGGAAGCCGGGATGGTAAAAAGGAGCATATTATGACTGAGATTTCACAGAAGATATCCGGGACCGGGCATGTGACAAAAATCAACTACGAGGTATGGTTTAATGAAGAAAAGGAAGTACTCTGCTTAAAACAATTCAACCCTTTAACCGTTGAAGACGTCTACCAGGTTCAACAAACGGTACAGAAGATGGTTAAGGACAAGACTCGACGTCTTGTCTTAGTCGACCTTACCGAAGGACCTGCGGATATGGTGGGTAAGGAAGCCAGGCGGGCATTCCGCGAAACAGCAAATCCAAAGGACTTTGACAAGATTGCCGTGTTCGGAACATCATCCGCTACCAGGATGCTCGCTAAGATAATTCTCGCCATCACAGGTGTTTCGGATATAACACAGTTTTTCAAAACCGAGCATGAAGCTTTAGCCTGGCTTAAGGAAAACTGATGAGTAAGCAGCCGGCAATAACCACTTACGAAGCGGAAAGCGATGTGGTCCGTGTAAAACTCACACGTCAGATAGATATCGAGAACGTAGATGCGTATATTGACGCATTAAACAAAGCCCTCGGAAAATCAAAAAGAAAATATCAGCTTATTGACGCCAGCAGCCTGAGGCATTTAGTGTTAGACAAGGAAACACGGCGAGTCCTCCGGGACAATGAGGCAGGTATTAAGACAAACAAGATAGCCTACGTTGGGTTGAGTCCTGTTTCCAGAATGATGTTTCGCGCACTGCACGCGGTAAATCAAAACGAAGGTCCTGAATACGGATTCTTCTATACAGAACAGGAAGCCCTGGCCTGGCTGAGGAAAAATATTCCGATTCAATCAGAGCTTTTAAAGGGAATGATCGATGCTTCTTGCAAGGTGAATGATGAAACCTGAACTCAGTTATTACCAAGGGTACGGTATGGTGACGATAAAGATACCAAAAAAAATGCTGAGTTCAGCGAACACGGTAACTACAAAAATTATAAAGAAAGCATCGACGAAGTTATCGAATTACTTAAAGTCAAAGATCATCGTTATCTGTTATATGACGTTTCTGAAAGCGCCGATTCACGGCCTTCGAAGGAAATGAGAAGGTGGATGACGGAACAAGGCTCAGGGATGAAAACCGAAAAAACTGCTATCGTAGGTGCAAGCCCTGTAATCAGAATGTTGCCGAAGATTATGGTTGCAGCTATGGGTCAATCCGATAAAACCCGGTCCTTCGCACGGAAAAGGAACCCCTTTCCTGGTTTGGCAAAAAAGTCCGGTTACTACCTGGACGAGAAAATCGGTAATTAACTGATTATGGTTCAGGGATTCCTTATGGCAATCTTAAAGAAGGCTGGCGGCAAACAGGAGGATTGGTGAATTATAGAATATGGTTTGATGATAAGGAAAAAATCACAAGGGTAAAGATCAAGGGACGTTTCGGTTCTGAAGATAACAAAGATTTTTTACACAGACTTGAAGACACCTTTGTGGGAAAGCAACATCGCGTAGCTGTAATCGACGTAACTGAGGGAAAATTTACGATGCCCAGACGGGAAAACAGGGAGAAGATGGTAAGAAGGTTACATGAACTGGATTTCGAAAGGATTGCATTCGTAGGTGCATCGCCCCTGGTCAAGATGATGATGAAGATAATCGCGATGTCTTTGGGCATAAAAGGAAGTGTAGGTTCCTTTAACTCCGACGACGAGGCATTGCTGTGGATACAGAGTCAGAAAAAACTAAACAACATTGAGAGGAGATAGATGGATCACAAAATCTGGTACGATGAGGAGATGGGTGTAATGGTAATCAAGGTAGTCGGGAACTATACGGTCGATGACGTCAAGGAAAGTATGAATGTAATGGATAGGATTATGGAAAAGCGGGAAAGATGTCCATTGATAGTCGATCTAAGGGAAGCGCCACCTACTCTGGACAAGAAGGTTCGTAAGATGCTTAAGGAGAGCCAGGAAGGCACTGAACCGGTCAAGACGGCAATGCTTACCTCGAATCCTGCGGTAAGGATGATGGGCAAGGTGGTAACCTCGGCAATGGGCAGGGGCAAGACCACAGGTTTCTTCAAAACCATGGAAGAAGCAAAAGCCTGGCTCAATAATGGAGGGGGAAAGTGAACTTGAGCGATACGTATACCCTCGAGTTTATACCGGATGGGAAGATAGTGCATCTTAGAACCTTGGCACCGGTCATGGGTGAAGACGTAAGGCAGATGATGGCGGTCCTGGAAAAGAAATACCACGAAGAGGGATACCGCTCGATCCTGTGTGATCTCTCGGAAGGCGGTTCCGAGCTCGTGACAAAGGACTCCCGCAAGGCCTTTAAGGAAACTGCAGGAGAACTGGATTTCGAAAAGATAGCGATATTCGGGGCATCGCCTGTAATGCGTATGGCTGCAAAGATTATCCTTGCCATTACCGGGCAGTCAAAGAAGACTAGGTTCTTTAATACCGAGGATGAAGCGGTTGCCTGGCTAAAAGGAGAAAAATAGTGAAATTCAAGGTCTGGCACGATGAAAAGAATAATGTATTAAGATACGATCAAAATGAATCATTGAAAGCAAATGATATTCGCAAGGTTACACCACTAATCGAAAAACTTGCAATCCAAACCGGACTTAGGTGTATCCTCATCGATTTATCAAAGGGACCTGCAGCAACACTCGACAAGGAGGCAAGGAAAGCCCTCAAAGATGCCGCAATGCCTGATATGTTTGAAAAGATTGCGATATACGGGGCAAATCCCGCCATGAGGATGATAGCCAAGATTATCTTCAAGATTACCGGTTCATCAGAATCGACAAGATTCTATAAATCTGAAGAGGAAGCCATTGCCTGGTTAAAAGGACAAGAAGTATGAGACATGAGCTGAGTTTTGATCCGCAAACACGTATAATGACCATAGTGGTCAAAGGTGCATACAACCTCGAAGAAACGATTAAGACCGAAACCTACATGAAGTCAAGAACCACCGACCTCGATTCCTACTTTCTCCTGGCCGATCTTCGCGAGGCTTCGGCATCCCTCGATAAGGAAGTTCGCAAACGCCTTCAGAATCAGATGTCTGAGGAGAATCTGGAAAGGGTCGCGATGGTCGTGACCAATCCGGCAGTCCGCATGATAGGCAAGGTCGTCATCGCAACCATGGGTAAATCGGGGAATACACGATTCTTTAAAACTACCGAAGAGGGATTAGCCTGGCTCAAGGATGATACAAAGTGAGTAAGAAGATATTTACTAAACCCTACAAGGTGAACTTCAATACCGATACTGAAATTCTACACGTCGATATCCTTCACCTGGATACCGAAGACGAAGTCCACACCATGTGGGCCGAAATCAAACAGGCGTTTGCTGACAAAGATGAACGCAGAACACTTGTAAATCTCTCAAAAAGCAAGCAGAAGAAGATGAGCGGTGCTGCCCGTAAGGCCTTCCGTGAGTATGAAGATTACTTGAATACACTGGACAGAACGGCCTTCGTGATCTCGAACCCGGTTGTCAGGATGCTTGTTAAGGCTACGGTTGCAGGCCTGAACAGGAAAGAAGAAGATATACTGATATTCAAAACAGAGGAACAGGCCCTTGCCTGGCTAGAAAAAACGAATAATGAAGCGTAACCACGGATTAACCGACATATCTGGGGAAACAACGAATTGATATGAGTAAGGTCGTTATGGAAAAGAAGGCTATTCAAAAAAATCCCGACGTGGGAAAAACCGGAATGAAGCATAAGCTGTGGTATAATAAGACTCAGAATTTCGCCTACATGCAGATAGTAGGTATACTCGGT
>WJJO01000145.1 GCA_014729665.1 Caldifarciminota bacterium | reverse complement strand
TGGATTTTAGCGATTCCTATGCACGTTCGGAAAGGATCATCAAGCCGGAAAACTACCCGGAGTTTCGTAAGACCCTCAACTCAATCACCGGCTATCACGAAAAGCCCATCCTGGTTCTGGTAGAAGCCGATTAGTATATCGGAGAAAACGTTTGAAACATCTTTTTATACCGATCTTGTTTTGCGTAGCCGGATTGGAAGCGGTTAAGGTCGAATTCCACGATACCACATTGCTGGATACCGAGACATTGGAACTAACAGGTCAGGTTGTATATACCGATCAGGACACCTTTACACGCCGATCGATCAAGGTAATCACCCTCAGTACCCAATCACCCGTTGCCAAAGAACCCGAAGAAATCGAGCATGATGTTGGTCATCTTCTTAATTTATCGGTCGGAGCAAAAGGGATGTTCCCTGAAGTAAAGGGAATACTCTTAATAGACGACGGTCGCTACAATCTGAACACAGACGGAACGAGAAGCTACTCCTATCACAAGGCGTATCTGATTCTATCTAAATCGAAGCTGTCACATGCTACATTCAGGCGTTCCTTCGAGGAAGGTGAAAACCAGGTCAATGTGCATTTCGCAAGGGTCATAAAACCCGACGGTCGCGTGTTTGAACTCCCCCCGAATCAGATAAAGATGCAAACCCCGCCTACGAAAGGTTCGTTGTTCTTTAGAAGGGATAAAATAGTTACCTTTACCCTCCCGGATGTCGAGATAGGCGATATCGTCGAATATTCCTTCGAAAACATACAGTTCAATCCCTGGAACCGGGAAATATTCGAGGCATCGTACTATTTCCAGGATAGCGATCCCTTCATATTCTCCAGGATGGTTGTAGACGTTCCCGAAGCCGAAATCCTGAAACAGAAGACATACAACATGCCGGAGGGAACTTCCGAACCCGGGATTGTAATCGAGGACGGACGAAAGACCTACACCTGGATTGCAGAAAACGTCGCCCCCTACGACCCGGAACCCAGTGCACCTCCGTCCGGGGATTTCAGGGCTCACGTCCAGGCAACCAACCAGATCACGTGGGACGGGCTCTTTGACTGGTACGCATCCTTTCAGAAGGAAAGGATGAAGATAACCCGCGAAATACATATGCTTGCAGACAGTCTGACCATACTTTCGGAAACCGATGAGGAAAAAATCGCTTCCGTATATCACTGGATGCAGAAAGACATCAGATACATATCGATTAAGGGTGCTGCCAGTTCAGGGGTTTCCGGTCATCCTGCATCTTACACCTTAGAGCGCGGCTTCGGGGACTGCACCGATAAGTCTATTTTATTTTCGACCCTTCTTCAGGCTGCCGGCATAGAGGCTTATCCTGTATATGTGGGAACGAATAGAAGCGTGGCGATGCTCGACCCTGAAGTACCCGGTTACTACGGAAACCACTGCATCACCGAGGTTTTTTTAGCAGATTCAAGCTTCTACCTCGACGCCACCGGCAGTACTAACGGCGGTTACTCCCGGTATCCGTCCTTTTCCTCAGGCGACCACGGTGTTTATGCGGTTAACGCACAGAAACGCAAGGTTGAGCTCATCCCCGTACCTCCGGCCCAGGAACATCTGCGAAGCTACACCCTTGAAATTGAGGTTGACAAACAGGGAAATCTTCTTGTCTCAGCCCGTATGGATTTCAACGGACCTTACGAGACGGCATGGAGGGCCACGCTTTCAAGGCTAACCAGAAAGGAAGATCAGAGGCTGCGTTTCGAGAAAATAGTAAACTCCATAGCCCCCGGTGCAAGGCTCCAGGATTTTTCCTTTACCGATCCGGATGACTTCTCCACCCCCCTGAGCCTGAGTTTAACCTACGTTCTTTCCGATTACGTCAAGTTTGCCGGATCGGTGGGCATACTTGATTTGCCTGTAGTCGACAGGAATCTAAGGTTTAGTAAAGTAACCTTGGCAGAACGCAAACTCCCCCTCGTTTACTCTACTAGTTCGGCCATAAGGCACGACATTAAAATCTCGCTTCCTCGGGGTTGGAAAATAGCTTATCTTCCAAAGGGTTTCGCGCAAGAATCCGATGAGGTAAAATACAATGCACGTTATCTGGTTGAGGGAAAGGGAATAAGATTTATCGATACCTATGAACGTCAGGTAAGAAAAATCGAACCTGACAGGTATCCGAAGTTCAAGGCGTTGCTTACACAGATTGGCAACTATCACCAAAAACCTATCCTTCTATCCATCAATGGAGGTTCAGATGAAACATAGATTATTTATTCCCCTGTTGCTTGCAGTAATGGCAGCCTCGGCAATTCGTTGTCGCAAGGCTGTCAGAACCAGTCACGACGTTATTTACTTCACTTCGGGAGAGGAAGCAATCGGTACGCTAGAGAAGATTTCTTCAGACAGCGTATGGTTCAGGACCGAGGAGGGGCTTAAGGCCTTTGCCCGCAGCGAAGTTGCAAGCATCGATTTACCTCAGCCACGAGAGGGTGAAGACTGGCAGACGGCAAAGGATATAGACGACCCTTTACTCAAGGATGCCCTTGAGTTTGCGGCGACCATCCCTCCTACCGACGTCCGCTACATCAATCTATACGTGGAGCACGACTTCGTACTCAAAGAGGATGGAACCTTTGAGCACAAGCGAAGGGTAATAAGGTACGTCACCGCCGAGTCGGGAAAGGGAGATGCGGCAAACAACACCTGGTATTATCTTGCAGATCAGGGATACGCAAAGGTCGATTTCGCCCGCAGCATTAATCCCCAGGGAGCGGTAACCCATATAAACGAAGCGGCGATTAACCGCACCAGTCGCTATCCTGCACCATCCGAGTACAGTAACCTCATGCAGCTCCAGATAGCGGTTCCGGAATCAAGGGTTGGTTCTGTACTCGACTTTCAATTCTCGACAATCCAGAACGTAACAGACAGCCTGCATCCGATTTGTGAAGAGATAGTACTGGGCGGTTCCGAACCGACCGTAACCGAGATTATCCGCCTCAAG
>WJJO01000144.1 GCA_014729665.1 Caldifarciminota bacterium | reverse complement strand
CGAACAGAGGGAACTGCTTGGATTCAGCGAATCAGATCCGACCGCATAACCACAACCCGTTCCGTCTCTCCGCTGAAGGCCAATAAGCTCAAACCCGATCAGGTTCCACCTATCAGTTTCGATCATGGTTGCATTCGTCGATCATATCTGGAAAAAGAAAGTGCATCCCGCTCATCTATAACAGGCTGAAAATAAAGCATTGGACCATGCACGGGGTAGTCAAGTACAAACAGAGAAAGAGAGAGAAAAAAGTGGGAAATCCGGGTAAATATCGCTTCCAAGCGCTTTAGCGTGTCCATAACCAAGCCAGGGCAAAAAGATCCAGCACATCCGCAAACGTCTACGATAAATGGGGTTTTTCAGGAGCAAAGTGAAACGCCGTCCATGCGGTACTTTTCCGCAGAGACAGCGTTTGAGTTTTATTGATGGTGGAGGAACTGTTTTCGTAGCTAAGTAATAATCATTTGATACCACAAGACCTCGTCCGTACCTGTATTTAACCGTGTCTTGTAAAGTCCTGAGATTTAAGAGAAGGAAATCTGTCAACTTACATTTCCGGTGGTTCCGTTCCACGACTCATGATCTCCACATAGCCGCTGTAGCTGAAAATCCGGTTGCGCTTCTGCGCGGTAAGCTCTCTTACTATACCGAGGCGCTCAAGGTGACCGAGCGCCTTGTTGACCGTTGCCGGGGTGATTCCCGTTTTGTCCGCCAGCGAACCCGAGGTGGCGATGGGGTGTTCCATCATCGCCCTGTGCACGCTCAAGGCGGACGCCGCCGCCCGGCCTAGTCCGCTGATTTTATCTCGGTCCTGATTGGACAGATCGATAAGTTGCTGTGCCGTTTCCACCGCCTGGGTCGCGGTTTCAATGACCGCCTCAGCGAAGAAATCAAGCCATCTTTCCCAGTCACCGGCAAGTCGCACATTATTCAGCAACTCGTAATAATACTGGCGATGCGTTTTGAAATGGAGGCTTAGATACAGCATCGGCTCGTTGAGTACCTTCTGCTCGCATAATAGCAACGTAATTAACAGACGGCCCAGACGGCCATTACCGTCAAGGAACGGGTGAATCGTTTCGAATTGTACATGGGCCAAGGCCGCTTTAAGCAGAACTGGCGTCGGTTCGGGCTTATCGTGAAGGAAAAGCTCGAGCGAACTCATGCAATCCAGCACTTTGTCAGCGGGGGGCGGAACAAAGGCAGCATTACCGGGCCGGGTTCCGCCAATCCAGTTCTGGCTGTGTCTGAATTGCCCCGGGGTCTTAGTACTGCCCCTGCCTTTGGCCAGCAGAACGCCATGGACTTCTCGGAACAGGCGCAGCGATAAGGGCAGTCCTCCCGCAAGGAGTTGAAGGCCATGGTTCAAAGCCGCGACATAGTTGCTGACTTCCCGCACATCGTCAAGTGGAACTCCCGGCTCCTGATCGAGTTCGAACAACAGAAGGTCCGACAGCGACGACTGCGTCCCTTCGATCATGGAAGAGAGAACCGCCTCCTTGCGGACGTACATGTAAAGAAACAGCGATGTGTCCGGCAGAAGGGTCGAGATGCTGTCCAGCCGTCCCAATGCCAATAGCGCCTGGTCGAACTTGCCGGAGAGCTCCGGTGTCCAGTCAATGGGAGGACGCGGCGGTAACGGCGCTGGCACGAAGGCCTTGGCGACCTCTCCCACCGTTGATATTGTGACGTACTTCCCCTGAATCTTTCGTTTCATGTGTCTGCCTCGAAGCTAAAATAAGATTGCGCTTTATTTTAGTTTAAGAACACATCCTAAATTAACCGAGAGATGGAGAAAAATCAAGTGGCCTTCACAATTTGCCGTCTTAAGTGGGAATGGTGTCATACCCCTCTATGGAAAATATAAAGGACTGCACGTCGATCATGTCTTTAGGCGGACCTCCGGCATCGATTAGTTCACGCTTGAGCAAATCAGCAAGTTCCAGAACGTTTCGATAGGTGGATCAGTTCGGCTCGGATCGGTACTGAATGTCTAAGCTAAGCCGTCCAGCAGCTTTTCGTGCGTATTCCGGCTTTAAATACATAGAGGCCGACTGCGAATTGCTCTCGAGCGTCTGGTACCTCCATAGCATCATGGAGAGCCATCTTTTCGAATTGTGAGAGCATCATGTACAGCTCACCTTCCGTAGGCGGCAGATACTCAATGATATTATCGTATTTACCTGAATAAGGAAGTTTTTTTAATGCCTTCTGGTTATTTTTCCGTCCTTTGCTTACGGATAGTTTATCTCAATGCCAAAGTAAGCCCCGGCCATTCTTACATCGAACTTGTTATCCGCCAGGTGGTCGTTATCATTGGTTTCGACATCGTTGAACGCGATCATAAGGTCCCAGTAATTGATAGCCCCGATAAGACTGAAGTAGCGATTGACCGCAT
>WJJO01000143.1 GCA_014729665.1 Caldifarciminota bacterium | reverse complement strand
CCCTTGGGGGACTGGTCGGCCAGATGGAAATAGTCGACCTCCAGTGTCAGCCGAGAGTTGTCCGAATCAACCAGGTCCATTGCCGCGCCGCCGCCAAATGTGAAGGGCAGGCGAAACGCCTCCGATTCATAGTTGGCCGGTATGTCTTCTTCCTGCAATGTATCCTTGTTGATATTGAAGAACAGGGCCTCGCCGTTGTAGACCATGTCGGGACCGAAGTTCTGAACCACGAAACCCAGTCTGAGATTCCTGAAAGGAAGCCGGTAGGTTGCACCGACGTCGGCTGCAACACCCCAGGCCGAAACCTTATGAAGGGTTAAGTCGATTATCTTGAATGTGGCGCCGGCTGTGAATTTATCGGTCATCTCGCGTGCATAGGAAAATCCTACGGCGTAGTTGTTGGCCGTATAGTAGTTACCCGTACCTTGCTGTTCTTCGTAGGTGGTAATCTCAATCTGCCCGGACAGATGCGCAAGCATCTGAAAACCGATTGCATCGCTTGCTGTGACAGGTATGCCTACCGCGATGTTTTCCTCAAGCATCCCCGCAAAAAGCAAGGCTTGCCCGAAACTCGCGGAGGTGGCTTCCAGTTTCGCAATACCGCAAGGGTTCCAGAAAAGGGCATCCGGGCCTTCGGCGATTGCGGTGTATGCACAACCCATCGAGATGGGCCTTGCACCGCCACCCATGCTCAAGAAGGATGCAGAGGAACCCGATCCGCCCAAACGAGCCGACAGCGGGGTTGAAATTACTACCAGAGCCAGAACACCGAGGATAAGGAGTTTTTTATTGCGTTTCATCATTTCCTCCTTTACCTTACGATGGCGAATTTGCCCCAGGCTTTATCGCCATCCTCGGTTTCTACCTGCCAGATGTATAACCCACTCGTACAGTCAAGGCCCTCGTCGGTAAGCAGGTCCCAAGGTTCGGAACCTGCGTTGCCGTCAAGTAAGCCTTCTTCTCCTTCCCCTTCGTGCTCAATCGTCCTTATGAGCAATCCGGCGGTGTTGAACACTCGAATGGTGCAATTGGTGGGCAGGTATTGGAACATAACGCGCCTGGTGTATTGACTAAGATCCCATGGAGCGCGTATGTAGTAGGGGTTGGGAACGACCCTGATGTCTTTCAGGGTTCGAGTAGTATCGTCGGCGTCTACAAGGCTGGTGCCTGTAGTGTAACGGAAGATGTCCTGTGGGGTGGTGGATGGAAGGGTCTTTATCAGGAACTTCTCCCCCGGCTTAGGGGTAATGGCCTTTCTTGTCGTGTCGATAATCGTGTCGTTGTCGATAACGCTGGTATCTACAACGAATACGGTATCGATGAAATATACCGTAAGCTTGGTAACGCCTTCATCGTAAATCTGGAAGGAGCTGCCGTTCTTGATCAGAGCGGTCTCAGGATCGGCCCAGAAGATATCGACCTCTTGAGAGGGGTCGTCGTAGAGCGATACGGCTATATGACAATCCCTTCCGGCTCTGTCGGTATTGTGTTCCACGATCTCGACCAGATAGTCCTTCAAAACGGTTATCGGTTCACCTGCGGTATTCCCGGTCCATTCGACCTGGAAATCCATATCGGTTGGATCGTTGGCGGTGTCCTTTTCTAACCACTCGGTCTTTAGTGAATCTATCAGCTCTTCGGTATCCAGGGTATCCATGGAAACCCCTGCAACCCTTATGAATACACCGTCCAGTACAGGCCCGCTGAACTCACCGGAACGGTATCTGAAATCGTCGAGAATCAATGAATCCGCGGTTTCATCTTCGAAGTATGCCAGCCTGATTGTTTCGGTTTCAGGGTCTTCCTTGAACCCGACCTGATAGGTATCTCCTGTTACCTCCTCGGGTGAGACCACCTCGACCTCGACGAGTGCGGTGCCCGAACCCGAGATACGCTCCGCAGGTGTAGTCACGGCCTCCTGCCAGCCCATGGGATTGCTGCGGGGAACCGCCCAGTAGCTTTTCCCGCTCAGGCCGCCTTCGAGCGAACCGACGTCTTCTGTGGGCTGAGCTCTGGAGTAGGAGGTTACCGAGTAGTAGTAGATCTGGCCGTTTTTGACCTCGTCGTCTATGTAGAAGTGACGGATACCTTCCTGACCGCCCAACTGTTCTTCGGAAAAGGTCTTGACAGTAAAATGCTCGCCTGCCCTGGGCTCAAGTATGTCGCCCTGTTCGGCTTGTGCAGGATCACCGTCCTCGATCACTACCTGGGCGCCGTCGATAAAGATGATATCGCCGCTTTCATAAGGATACTGGGTTTGACCGTCCTTGCCGTCCTTTATTGCGTTAGCGTTTGTAACCGAGGTTACACCCGATATCGTATCATCTACCAGCGTAGTCACGGCTCCGGCATAAACGTTGCCCGAAGCACCCGCAAGAACCGCCTCGACATCGAGGGTTAAGCTGCCCTCAGAACCTATCGATCCATCTTCGGTTGTCTTGAATTCAACGTAACCGAAGATAGGGTCGTCCACATCGGTTGCAACTACAGTTCCTTCAGGAATTTCGGTTCCATCAGAGCCGGAAAACGTAACCTCGCCCTCGGCCTTCTCGGCGGCATCGAGTTCCTCTGGAGTGCCGTTCCTGCTGGTAAGAACGCAGTAACCGCCCTCTTCGAGGGCATTGTTGTTGTAGGTAAGCAGCTCCTGATTGCCTACGTCGTAGACCCGGTAATACATGGTATCTTCAAAGGTAATGGTGTAGGTATTATCAGAATACCCGATTGCGCTCTTGTCGCCCCTTAATAGAGGAAGGGAATGGAAACCTACAAATTCGATGGTCGATTTTGTCGGTCCAACCGTATGCTCGGTTACAACCGTATCGGGGTTATAGGAACCTTGAAGATCGTATTCCGCTAGCAAGTCCCAGGTTCCCGAGATACCTGAAAGGCTCTTGTAGACGCGGTAACCCTCGAAGGTTTTCTCTCCGCTCATCGGGTCGACATAATCCTCGGGATCACTGCTCCAGTTGAGATAAACGACACTGTCGCCTGCGACGACCGAGAGGGCCGGATTGGGAGGAGGAGAGTAGCCGAAGTAGCCGTTCTCGAACTGAATCCTTGCGGCCTCAGCCTTCTCTCTCAACTCATCCAGGGAGTAGGCGCAGGCGACGGCAATGGTTATCTCCACCTCCTCACCCGGAGCCAACTCGTCGATAGGTCCGCAGTTCATCAGCATCCTGACATCGTTGGGATTTTCCCAGGTCACGAAGTCGGTAGAAGTCATGTATGCATACTTCAAGCTGTCGGTTCCGTCCCTATCTATCTCGAAGCCGTTCTGCCAGGTCTCGAATCCGGTGAGTCCTATGTCCTCAGGGGTTTCGAGGAAGATACATCCGATGTATCCAGCAGCTGTGATCCAACCCGACTCGGAACCGCCGGCGTCGTAGGTGTAGCCCATGTTAAGTTCCTGGTCGAAACCGATAAGGTCGTCCCACGAACCGTCGTCACCTGCGCTTGCTCCGCCGCTTCCGATATCGTTATCCATGAACCATGAGAGGTACACCGAATCGAGGGTAAAGTCGTTCATGTTTCGTATCTTGTAGTTGAAGTAGACGTAATCCTTGTTGTAGTCGTAGTCCCACGAGTAGGTTCGTTGTTCTATCCTGATGCCCTGGCCCCAGACGTCGTAGGGACCCAGCTGCCGGATCCAGATTGCGGCGGCATCCTTGGCCGGAATCCAGTCTCCTCCACAAGCATAGGTGTCCTGTTTACTGATTATATCCCCGTTTTCGGGATCTACCTCGGGCATATCGATAGCTCGTCTCTTCTCATTAATCATCGTATCGGTAAACGGCCACAGTGTCTGGTACTCCAGGGGTGTAGCTCCGCCCTGGGCGAAAAGGAAATCGCCCACGCCTTCGAAACCGGATATTTCCGGGATAGTCATGTCGCTGAAGTACATGCCGAGCTGACTGATATCCTGCATTGTTCCGGCACTGCTCATCTCGGGAGCTGCCATGGCACCCAAATCGGAGTTGAAAGCGCACTTGGAGACGTTGGGTTTCCTGCCGGAACCGCCCCCGCCGATCTGTGCGGGGTAGTTGCTGCCTACCCATATGCCGAACGCCCAGCCGTAGAACTGCTCCGATCCCGCGGGAAACTCGAAGTTGTCACCGTATCCGTTATGGGTGTAAAGCTGACCCCGGAATTCGTGTTCGTCTACCGGATGTCGCTTGAAGTAACCGCCCTGAAGGGTATTGCTTATGGTTATGTCCGAGATGTTGCCCGCCCCGGCAAACCATATCATCCAGAACCAGGCGGGTTCATCGGTAACCTCGGTCAGCAGACGAACCCCGGGTTGTTGGACGTAATCCAGGCCGAAGGCATCGTTCATCACCGCTCCAAGCGGAGAAGCGAGTAGCGAAAGAACCGCCAAAGCCAGGAATATCTTGTTCATTTTCATCATTGCCTCCTAACGCCCTAGAAAGTTACACGGAGACCGAAACGCAAGATGCGGGGCTCCATATAATTGCCAGGATTCTGTCCATAGTATCTTTCCCAGTCGGCCAAATCGTCCTGCCATTCCTGATAAGAAAGATGGTATCCATCCTGACCGGGATCGCGGTACAAGGCCGGTTCATAAACCGGATCCCCTCCGGGATCGCCCGGCAGGCCAGTATTTGAGTATACCGAACTTACGTTTTCCCAGTCGAAGACGTTACTGACATCGAAGAAGAACCCAACCTTAGCCTTTCTGGGTGTATCGTCTTTCTTTTTACCCATTCCGAACCATTTTTCCAGCTTAACGTCAACCGATTTGGTTGGTGGTGTCCTGCGGGTACCCAGGGGCACCGCCTGACCCTTGGAATCGGTTGCCCAGTAGGGACGGCCCGATTGAGCGCTGAACATGACATTAAGGTTGAGGTCTCCGATAAGCTTTGTCCAGAAGGTGGAATCCGAGGGCGGGAGATAAAAGTTAGCATTTGCCTTGATAGAGTGAGGGATATCGAATTCCAGCGGGTATTCGTGTTTGGGGGGCTCAAGGCTTGAACCGCGATAACGATAATAGAACTCCCGACCTGAAGAACCGGTACCCTTGGCATCCATGAAGGAGTAAACCACCGAACCGGAGAAGAACGAAAGGGGCATGGGACGACGTGTAAGTCTTATATCCACACCCTTAATCTTCGCGAAATCCTCCAGCTGGTATACGGTATACTGGGCTAGCTTTCGCTTATAGATGGTGGTTACCTGTCTTGTTGCCAATAGGTTTTCCTGATCCCTGTAGTAGGCCTTTACCGAAAGCGCGACACTGTTTTCATCGTCGAGTACCTGTTCGTATCCAACCTCGTAGGATGTTGTCCGCAGAGGCGGCAGGTTCGGGTTGCCCAGCAGGGGTACGCCGGTTGTAATGTCTCCTTCAAGATTCTGGTAAAGCTCACCTAGTTCAACCGGCTGGAAGAAGTGTCCGTAGGAAGCGTACATAACCGACTTTTCTCCCACTGCAAAGGATATAGAAAGCCTCGGGCTGAATTGAAGCTTAGGCTTCGCAGGTTCCTTGCCTAAATCGATGCTGTCAGGATCGACGAAGTGTTCAGCGGCGGGATCAAAGTAGTCGAACCTGAGACCCGCATCTATATTAAGGTCCTGATAGTCGATCTCGTCAGAGAAGTAAGCGGCGAAGTTGATGGGATTGACATGGTATTCGTCCGAATACGGATTCTCATTCGTGAACTGGATACTTTGAAGCACCAGGTCGTTGTAGGTTCCGCTTATACCTATCTTTATCTTATTGGTAGTATCCGGGAACCAGGTTAACCAGGCATCGGCCTGATACTTGGTGGTGTTGCGTTCCCACCAGTAAGGAGGGAAGTAATAGGCAAAGCGTCCGAACTGCGGATCTCTGTTGTATCGGCAGTAATACATATTGCCCGAACCCTCAAGGCTGTCCAGATAAGGATACTCGACCTCGGTTGAATCGAGGGTATCGCCGGCCGGGCCGATTTCGTATATTACCGAATCCCAGTCGCGCCAATCGGTGTACCATTTCCTGTACCTGTCGTAGTCGAAAAGGTGGTAGTAGATTCCTACCGTATCGTAGGAAGTATCGATTATCATAGTATCGGAGGTTGCTAATGTGTCAATTCCGGAAATCTCCCTGGCGGCTCTCCACTCGTTGACCTCGTACCAGCGCTCGTTCAAGCCTTCCAGGGCGTCCTCGGCACTGTTCCAACTGAATGTCTTATCGCCTTCGACGTAGTAACCCCTCTGGGCTACAAACTCGTTGTAGTAGAGCCATATCAGGGAATCGGTATCTATCTCTTCGGAACTCATATCCGGGAAAAGGCCGGAATAGTACTCGTAGATATCGATGGTGTCTTCGTCAGCATCGATAAAGGCGTATACGTCCGAAGAAGGTATATGGAAAGACATCGAATCCGGGTTGTAAAGCCTTCCGAAGAAGGAATCTACGATTACCGTATCCCCGTCGATATCGATTAATGTGTCCTTCAAGGTGTCGCTTTGGGCCCACCAATCCTGGTTATAGGCCCAGCCGACCCAGGACAACTGCTGCCT
>WJJO01000142.1 GCA_014729665.1 Caldifarciminota bacterium | reverse complement strand
CCATTAACCTTAAGACCTACGGCATGTGGGTGGGGAATGTGGCGGAGGGAGAAGAGACCTTCCAACGCATCAGTGTACCCGGAGCAAGCCATACAGGAGAGGTGGGTAAGCCAATGCTGCCTGTTTTTTCCAGATCTGTTGCCATACCGCCAACCGCAGGGGTAAAGGTTAAGGTGGAATACAAGGAAGAGATAGTCCTTAAAGACTACAACGTTTATCCAGCACAACCGCCTTTGATGGATAACCAGGAGAAAAAGGAGTTTCAGATAGAAGATGAATTCTACGAGCAGGACACGATTTACCCGGTTGAATACTACTATGTAGGTACCCCTGGCATAATGCGCGACGTGCGACTGGTTGGTTTCGCCATCAAGCCGTTCCGGTACAACCCGAAGACAAAGGAGTTAACGGTAGCTACAGATATCACCGTTCGTCTCGATTACTCCGGCTATGACGGTCGTAATGCACTAGAGGGTAAGCGACTCAAGAGTTCTCATAACTGGAAGCGCATGTGTAGGGCTAAGATACTAAACTATGACGACCTTTACGGAAATGGTCGAATCGGAACAATGATTGAGCCGCCACTTTCGGCTCAGGATCCACCTCACTACCTCATTATTTGCGCAGAAGAGTTTATGAACCGGAGCTCTCTTAGTGAGTTCAAGTATTGGAAGAAGAAGCAAGGCTTCAATGTATATGTAAGAAGCCTTCGCGACATTGTGGACGGCATGCCTGACGCTTACGATGATGTAAACGACGTCAAACGCTACATAAAAGCTGTCTGTTTAACTTATCCCGAGACTGAGAACGTGCTACTAATCGGCGACGCACCGGATTATGGTTCGCCACCCAATTATGATTTCGTCAAATGCTCGGACGACAGCCACATACCGACTTTCGCTTACCCTGAAGATAATCCTAATTATTCCTCAGATTACTGGTACTCTCTTCTGACCGGTGACTGGGAAGACCCTGATCCATATCCTGATATATGCCTGGGCCGTTGGTGCGTTAGCAGTAATGAGGACCTTGAAGCCTACGTGGAAAAGACCCTTGATTACGAACGCGACGTTAATTCAAACTGGGACTGTGAAGATATTCTCCTGGTTGCCCATAAAGAAGAATGGATGTGGTACCAGTACAGATTGTGCAAAGAATACATCCAATGGGAAAACTGTTACGGAATGGCGGATACGCTATACGGTAAACACGACTGGGCAACAAATGCACTTATTTCAGATGCCATATCGTCTGACGGTGGTCTAGGCCTGATTAACTACCGTGGGCACGGAAGTGAGACATCCTGGTACAGATGGAATACCCGAGATCAATGCTACACTGCGACTGATGTGCATAATCTGGATCAAACTTCCTTCCAGGGATATCCCGTGGTTTACAACATTGCCTGTGATAACGGAATAATTTGCTGGGATTCAGAATGCATGGTTGAGGCCTGGACACGTGACGAAAACGGTGGTGCCGTTGGTGCACTCGCGGCTTCTACAGGAACGTGGACAGAAGGTAACAACCACCTTGACAGTACTCTTTTCCGAAACCACTTCGACGATGTACTAAACTGCGGTCTCGCAATTAACGCTGCGAAAGTCGAAACGATAAACCGCTGGATAGAATATCCAAGTGACAGTGGTTCGTGGGCTTTGGAAATAGCTCAGGCTTATCACTGGATAGGCGACCCATCCCTTGACGTTTGGCGCATTCACCCTTACCTGGCCTATGATTCCCTGGACTTTGGAACCCAAATTGAGGTTAAAGTTATGGCTATGGAAGCGCCGTTAGCTCCGGTAGCGGGTACCCGGGTTTGCCTGTACCACGAATACGGCGAACACCACAAGGTAGCTTACACCGATGAATACGGAAAGGCTTACTTTCCTTACCCTGATCCCAAAGAGGACGGAACTTATTACGTAACGTCTACTAATCAATGGCACCGTCTTTACAACATCGTACCCGTCTGTACTACGTTCTATTATAGTGGAACGTTCGGCCAGCAAGGCGAATCCATAATTGACGTTATTGAATGGAATCTAAAATCCATTACACCCAATCTGGTTAGTTCAAACGCAAAGGTTTCCTACTCAGTCGGCGGCAAAATCGATTCAAAGACCGGAGAAACCCTTAAACTTTCAGTGTTTGACATCACCGGTCGTGAGGTTAGCGTTCTGGCCTCGGGCGAACATAGACCCGGACACTATACTGCAACCTGGGACGGAAAAGACAACTATGGGGTCAAGCTGGCTTCCGGTGTCTACTTTATTCGTATGGTTTCTCCAAGTTTTACTTCAAACGAACGCATAATCTTGCTGAAGTAAGGAAGTTAACTATACTAAAACGTTGGGGGCGGGCAAGCCCGCCCCTGTTAAAACCTTTAAGAGAGGCAATTATGAAATCAAGGTTGGTTTTAGGATTACTGCTGATTTTCTGGCTATATACCCCAGTAAATGCGGTAGAGTGGTTTGAACCGGAAAAAATTCCATGTGAAAACAGGTTTCTCATTAATCTAGCGGTCGACAATACCGGTGTGTGTTGGTGCGAAGGCTGGCCTTGGATGTACAGCTACAGAAACGACGAACAAGGTTGGCAACCAGAGATTGAATTGGATTCTATCCATTGGGGCACACCTTGTTTCGATAAAAGCAACGTTTTATGGTTGCTACGTGAAAACAGTGATATTTCTTACACCCGATATAACGGCCAAACCTGGAGTGAGGTTGATAGCGTTCCTGTATATCCTTCCTGGAATAGTCGTGCGACATACACCGCAGACAGCAGCGGTGGTGTATGGGTAGCGTGGAATACCGATTGGTGGTTCTATTGGGTAGTAGCATATAACAGGTACAGTAATGGGAGCTGGGACGAACCCAGGCCTTTGACAGATACCATGAATCTCAAGGATGATAGGCTCTATTCAATGAGCACAGATGCCTTGGGAAGGGTGTGGGTAGGCTGGTATCCACTCGCAGTTTCATACTACGACGGGAATGATTGGAGTGAGAAAGAGATTATAAGTACGGTTGCAGGAACCGAACTGGATTTAAGTCCGGATAGAGAAGGCGGTATGTGGGCGTTATGGGACAGGGTGGATACGACAGCCTCTCCATTAGTGTGGAGATACTACATTCTGGCAAGCCACTGGAATGGTATGATTTGGTCCCACCCTGACACGGTTGCATTTACCGGGCGTTTTGCCCAGGGCGCCAAACCTTACGGCAATATTGCAGTGGATGCGGAGGGCAATGCTTGGGCTGTATGGCGTCAGGCTATAACAGAGCCTTACGATGTGTACGGAGATATATACTATTCTGTCAATACCGGCTCCGGTTGGAGCGAACCTGCACCTGTTAATGAACATCCTGCAAAAGATATAATTCCAGACATAGCCGTAGACGGCGAGGGCCGTGTATGGTGCGTGTGGGGTTCCAATCGCGAAGGTGAAGATGAATACGACTACAGTATATGGGCTTCATATACAAAACCTTCGGGTGTGGAGGAACCCGTAACACCCGCAACACCACAACCAATCCTCACCGTTGATAAAGGCATAGGTTCGAGCTTTACCTTCCGCGTATCGAATCTGAACAGCCCTGCCCAAATCAGTATCTACGATGCTTCAGGTAAAAAGGTTAGGATTCTTCCAGTAAACTCCGATGTGGTTACCTGGGACGGTCGTGACAAACACGGCGTCAAGCAGGCTTCCGGCGTTTACTTCGTACGGTTTACAACGAATGAATATCAAACCTCCAGGAAGATGGTGTTAGTTAAGTAAATACAAGAGAGATTGGAAAAAGCGGTTACCCGCTACACTATCACCCTCAGATTGAAACGAGGAGATATATAAGGATTTCATAAGTCTGTCAATGGCCGGTTTCGTATTCCTAGGTAGGCAATTTCCTTTGGTTTCACGAAATCCCCTCCAGTTTGACAAAAGTCTATAGGGAGTATATACTATTCAATGCTAAGGATTCCACTCCGGTGAATATCTGCGAAAATCTATTAGATCTTATCGGTAATACGCCTATGGTTTACCTTCGGGAATTCGGCAAGGGTCTGAATGCCACACTTATGGCAAAACTGGAGATGTTTAACCCCTTCAGCATAAAAGACAGACCGATTTCTTACATGATTGCCGCGGGAGAACGCGACGGGAAGATTAACAAGGATACGACAATAATCGAGGCAACCTCGGGCAACACCGGCCTGGCACTTGCACTCGTTTGTGCTGTCAAGGGCTACAGGCTCATCATCTGCATGTCCGAAATCCAATCGGAGGAACGCAAGCATCTTTTAAGGATTCTTGGCGCCGAGTTGGTTCTTACCCCCGCTTCTAAAGGGACAAAAGGGGCCAAGAAACGAGCTATGGCACTCCTCGAAGAGATACCCAACTCATACTACATCGAACAGCACTCCAATCCGGCAAATCCATTGGCCCATCAGGAGACAACAGCCCGTGAGTTATGGGAAGATACCGACGGTAAGATTGACATCCTGGTTGCAGGTTTAGGAACATCCGGCACCTTGATGGGAACCGCCCGGGCAATAAAACCCAAAAAACCCGAATTCAAGGTAGTGGGTGTTGAACCCGAGATCGCGCCGATGGTCTCGAAAGGTATCTTCAAACCCCACCGCCAGATGGGAACCAGCCCCGGCTTCGTACCGAAAATCCTGGACAGGGGGCTTCTGGACGAAATAATTACCGTATCCGAGGAAGCCTCGTTTGAAACCTGCCGTGAGCTTGCCCGTAAAGAAGGCATACTTGCAGGGATAACATCGGGTATGACCGCGTGGGCGGCACGCAAACTTGCCGGACGACCGGAGAACGAAGGTAAGTTGATTGTTGCAGTCTTCGCCGACACAGGCGAGCGTTACCTGAGCGTAGAAGGCCTTTACACCTGATCTCGATGATTCATTTTCAAATAACACAAAGGCTATTAGCATATGAGCGCCTGGAGCAGGATTTTAATCATTATCGAAGGGGCAATTACCCCGGGATTCGGGATATGGCACATATTCGCTCCTTATCCTTACGGTTAGCTACCTTATCTCAAAAATACACCTTCCGAACTTACACGAGCCGTCGAAGCCGCTAACCTATTCTTCAGCCTGTCTTTGGCTATTCTAGGCGCGATGAGTATTGTTATGGCAATCTGGTTTGCAGACAGTCTATCCCTTATGCGGATCTGGTTATGGATGATGAGCGGCTTATGGTTAATACGTGTGGTTTACCAGATAGTAAAACCCCAGGGCAGGATGATTCCCGGACTCTCCAGGATAATGCAGGCTTTGTTTGCGGCAACAACGCTTATGTTTATTTTGCCGGCAATAGTCTCGAGTAGCCGCTAAATAAATATTCCATAGATGGTAATATCCGCCTGAACACACAAAAACAGGCGTATTCGATAACTATCGATTCCGATAACTGAAAGGGTATTATTCCGGTGATTCCCCCATGTGCAGATGCCTGGTGCTGGAAAAATAATTACTACTTGACGACTAGGGTTTTTATACTATAGTATACTCACCAAGGAGGTTGAATTGAAATTAACCATCAGAGTCATGATTGGACTTATAGGCCTTGCAGGTTTCACATTTGCACACAAACCGCTCGAAAATCCTTCGTCTTCGAGTGATTTCCACCATGCTATCCAGATAGAAGACCCTGACGTTTCATACGTAGTATACCACCAGGTTACCGAAGAAAGACCCAGGGTGTGGTTAACGCTCGAAGCCGAGGCCGGTTACATGCTTTACGTAAGCCTCGGTGTACCTGTGATAGAACGTCTGACCGATTACAGACCTGCTGTAGCGGTTATCGGTCCGGGGCTACCCGATAAGGAATTCGATTTACACACACCTGAAGATATGGGCGCAGTGATTTTCGAAACCGATGATATTGATGATCCCCGTTTCTTTCACGAACCCTTCACAGGTACCGATTCCTGGATATACATCGAGGAGTGGGTAAGGCTTCCGGAAACCGGTACATACTACGTAGTTGCCTATCATCCGGAGAACACCCCGGGTAAACTATGGGTAGCGCCCGGCACAAAGGAAAAGTGGGGTATTATCGACATCTTCAAGTTGCCTTCAATAGTAAATCCGGTAAGAGAGTTCCACGAAAGATAGTGTATGGAGAATCTGACGTCACAGATATTCAACCTTGAAGGGATGTTCGATTACCAGGAAGGCTCTGTCGTAAGCAGGACTTTGATAGATAAACCGCAGGGGACGGTAACGCTTTTTGCATTCGACGAAGGGGAAGGTTTATCGGAACACACCGCACCGTTCGATGCGATGGCATATATACTTGAGGGTCAGGCCGAAATTACTATATCGGGTAAGCGTTTCGAGCTGTCTAAAGGTCAAATGATAATTATGCCTGCTAACGAATCGCATGCGCTTAAAGCGATAAAGAAATACAAGATGCTTCTTGTAATGGTGAAGGCTCCAAATTAAAACTGCCTGCGGGTAGGCTTGCGTCCTTTGTTATTGCATGTAGAATGAGAGAAAATGGAGGATCATATGACGGTTGAACAGGCAATCAAGACCGCGATCGAGTACGAAACAAAGGTCCGGGATGTGTACAAGGAGGCCATGAATAAAGCCACCGACGATGACGGGAAACGAATCTTCAAGCTCATGGCAGATGAGGAACAGCACCATCTGGACTATCTATATGAAAAACTTGCTAAGCTCCAGGCCTCGGGTGAGTTGACCATCGAAGGCCTTAAAACCGCTTTACCAGCCAAGGAAAAGATAGGAAAGGGCATGAGTGACATGAAGGCCGAGGTTGAAAAAAAGGATTTCAAACAGGAAATCAACATGCTTGAAAAGGCGGTTGAGGCCGAACGTGTAACCTCGGAGTTCTATAGAAAGATGGTTAGAGAGCTTCCCGGTGACGCGCAGAAGATGTTCGCGCAATTCCTGGAGATAGAGGAAGGACATCTAGCACTTGTGCAGGCGGAGTTGGATTCGGTATCCAAGTCAGGATTCTGGCTCGGGACTCAGGAGTTCGACCTGTACGGGGATTGATACCCCATGAAATTTCGCAGAAATTTCATGGGGACCCCGTAAGAACCTTGACATAGTGGAAACAAACAATAAACTCAGGTAAGTCTATAAAAAAAGTCGGAATTGACATATGGATATTGAAGAATTCAAACGCAACCGGGAAGCGCTCCACAAAAAGGTGATGGATCTTGCCGGCAAAAACATGAAGACATTTCATCATCTCGACTGGAAGGTATACGAGCCCGGCGCCCTTGATAAAAAAACCAAACAGATGCTTGGGTTAGTTGCCTCCATGGTGCTTCGGTGCGATGACTGCATCGCTTATCATCTGACCCGGTGTGCTGAAGAAGGAGTTTCATCCGGGGAGTTGGAAGAAGCAATGACGGTTGCAGTAATGGTGGGCGGCTCGATCATCATTCCGCATTTAAGGAGAGCTGTCAAGGTATGGGAGGCACTGGGCAACACAGTAAAAGAAACCGAGGAGAAGAAATGACCGATGCCGAAAAGAAAGAACTGTTCTATTCGCTCATACACGAGGTAAGTCAGGCAACCCGAAGCTCTGAAGAAGCCGATCAAGCCCTGGAAGAAGTATGCAAAATTTTGAAGGACAAGGTTCCCCACTATGACTGGGTAGGATTCTATCTGACAGATCCCAATGTGGAAAGACAGCTTGTACTCGGGCCGTATTCTGGCGCCCCGACAGAGCACGTACGAATAGGCTTCGGTCAGGGGATATGCGGACAGGCCGCTGAAACCAAGAAAACATTCATCGTCCAGGACGTTTCAGCCGAAACCAACTACCTCGCCTGCAGTCCTGACGTTCGCTCAGAGATAGTCCTTCCCCTGCTTCACCAGGGAGAAGTAATGGGAGAGCTGGATATAGATTCACATACCACAGGCGCTTTTTCCGAAGAAGACCGGGGATTCCTTTTAAAGGTCTGCTACGCTGTTTCCAGACTTCTGCAAAGGGCCCGTGAGGCAAGAAAAAAAACGTAACATGTCAATCGGGTAATTTACAATCATCTCAACGATATTGAATGGAAAAACCTGGAGGAAGAAAGATGAATCAGCCTTTCAAGGCTATTAAGGTTTCGGAAAATACCTACTGGGTGGGAGCGGTTGACTGGGGTATCCGCGACTTTCACGGATACGCCACCAAGGAAGGCACAACCTACAATGCCTATCTGGTGATGGCGGACAAGCCCGCATTGATCGATACGGTCAAAGCGCCGTTCTATGACGAGATGATGTCGAGGATCAGCTCAATTATTGATCCTTGCGATATCGAGATAATCGTATCCAATCACTCGGAAATGGATCACTCCGGTTCGCTGATGAAGTCCATTGAAGCCGTCAAACCTGATAAGGTTTATGCGTCGACCATGGGTGTAAAGGCTTTGGCAGAGCATTTTCACCACGATAAGGAGATTACCGCAATTAAGACCGGGGAGAAGATTGACCTCGGGAATATGTCCCTAGCCGCGGTGGAGACCCGGATGGTGCACTGGCCCGACTCGATGATGACCTACCTTGATGCCGACAAGCTCCTCTTTTCACAGGACGGTTTCGGTATGCATCTTGCTTCCACCGAGAGATTCGCAGACCAGCTGCCCGAATCGCTTCTTTACGCCGAGGCTGCTAAGTACTACGCCAACATCCTTCTTTTATACACCAAGACCATAGCCCAGGCCCTGGATAAGGTAACAGGTCTGGGTGTGGAAATCGAGTGTATCTGTCCCGATCACGGGCCTGTATGGCGAAAGCCCGAGCAGATTAAATGGATTATCGGAAACTACGTGAAGTGGGCCGAACAGAAGCCTGCCTCGAAAGCGGTAATAGTCTACGACACCATGTGGAAGACTACCCAGCACATGGCCGATGCAGTAGCGGACGGGGTAAGCCAGGCCGGAGCCATTGCAAGGGTTCTGCCCCTTTCCAGCGCCCACCGATCGGACATCGCCACGGAAATCCTGGAGGCGGGTGCACTGATATTAGGTTCTCCAACCCTGAATAACCAGATATTCCCTTCAATGGCAGACGTGCTGACTTACTTGAAAGGACTGAAACCACAAAACCTGATTGGCGCGGTATTCGGTTCTTTCGGCTGGTCAGGGGAGAGCTGCAAACATCTTATAGAGTATCTAACCGACATGGGTATCGAGATAGTGGCTGAGCCTGTGCGTTCAAAATATGTCGCCAGTGACGAACTGCTTGTAAAATGCCATGAATTGGGTGATCTTATCGGCAAGAAGCTTTTAGAAAACAAGTAGAATTTGTATAAAACCATGGAAGCCAATCCTGCGGGGTTGGCTTTACTTTATCT
>WJJO01000141.1 GCA_014729665.1 Caldifarciminota bacterium | reverse complement strand
GTTACAATCTTACCCTTGAGTTCATCCTCACTCAGCTTCTGGGCCGCTTTCCTGGTTACGGTGCGCTTTTTTATCCATGTCAATACGTCCTTGGCGCGCGGCATACGATTTATGCGACCGAAAAGCGTGGGGCATTGAGCAACCACTTCTACAATGCTGAAGCCTTTTCGTTCCAGTGCGGTTTTAATAAATCTCTTTATCTCCATGAAATTATAAGCCGTAGTCCTGGCAACGAAAGCCGCCCCGCAGGCCTCAGCAAGGGCGCATGGATCGGAAGGCCTATCTATGGCCCCGTAGGGTGCGGTTGTAGCGAACATGTGCTCCGGAGTAGTTGGGGACTGTTGACCTCCTGTCATGGCGTAGTTGTAGTTGTTCAAAACGATGCAGGTAATCCCGATATTTCGCCGTGCCGCATGGATAAAGTGATTGCCTCCAATGGCCAGCATATCACCGTCACCGCCTACGACAATAACCTCCATCTCCGGTCTGGCCATTTTTACCCCGGTTGCCGCGGCAAGCGCCCTTCCATGAAGAAGGTGAAAGGTGTCGGTATCGAGGTAGCCGGGCATCCTGGATGTGCAGCCTATGCCGGAAGCCAGGAGTATCTTTTCCTTGGGGATGCCGAGTTCATCTATTGCATGAATCATCCCGCCGAGCATTATTCCTATCCCGCACCCCGGGCACCAAACGTGAGGGAATCTGGTATCCATCCTGAGATAGGAATGTACCATAGGTCCTTTTTTTCCAAACTCTGAACTCATCTCAAGGCCTCCAGTATCCTTTGAGGGGTGATAAGCGAACCGTCGGTAAGGTTAATTCGGTGCAGTTCGGTTTCCGGGCCGATGCATCTTTCGACCTCTCTGCTGAACTGACCTTCATTCATCTCAGGTACTACAACCCTCTTGCGGCCCTTTGCCAGCCTTCGAACCGCAGCATCAGGGAAAGGCCATACCGTCAGGGGTCTTATGTAGGAAACCTTCTTCTCGCAGATTAGCTTGGCCTCGTAAGCCGAACGTGCCGCTGAGCCGAAACCTACGATCAATGTATCGGCCTCGGGATCGTCGTCTATGTGATTATCCTCAAGATAGGCAAGGTTGTCTTCAATCTTTGAAACCAGCCTCCGGTTATTCCAGGCGATTGTATCTTTATTGTTTACAGGGAATCCATCCTCTCGATGGATTAAACCGGTCATGTGAATCGAATACCCTTCCCCGTATGCGGCGTAGGGAGCGTTGTAATTGTTGTCCTCGGAGTAGTGCACGTATTCAGCAGGTGAGGTGCGCGGCCTTTGGCGGTGAAAAACCTCGACCTTTTCCGGGAACGATACGATCTCTCTCATGTGTCCTATGAATTCATCTAAAAGAAGCACAACGGGTATCCTGAGTCTCTGGGAAATCTCGACTGCCCGCAGGGTTAGGGTGAAGGTTTCCCCCACCCCTTTCGGGGAAAGGGCCACCACCGGATGATCACCGTGAGTACCCCAGCGGGCCTGCTGGTAGTCGCCCTGCGAACCCTTGGTGGGTAGACCGGTTGCAGGTCCACCACGCATAACGTTGACTATTACTATAGGTACTTCGATCATCGCAGCGTACCCTAAGCCTTCCTGCATCAATGAAAAACCGGGTCCAGATGTGGCTGTCATGGAAGGCTTGCCGGCGGCGGCGGCGGCGATTATGGCCATGATGCTGGCAATTTCATCTTCCATCTGCATGAAGGTTCCCCCGACCCTCGGAAGCATTAATGCCATCTGTTCTGCAATTTCGGTCGAGGGGGTTATGGGGTAACCGCCGAAGAAACGAATCCCGGCGGCCAATGCCGCTTCGGCACAGGCTTCGTTACCCGAGGCTAGCTTCCTTCTACCCGCGGCTTTCTTGTTCATTTCTGTTCCTTCTTCTTCTTCTTCTCGATGAAGATGGCATAATCCGGGCAGTGCCATTCACAAAGGTTGCAGACGATGCAGTCTTGCTTATTGACGACCTTTACCTTCAGATCGTCGCCTATTGCAAGGATATCCTTGGGGCACATCATTACGCATATCTCACAACCCTTGCAAAGCTCCGGATAGACGTGAATAAAGCACCTGGGTTCTTCGGTTGTAATCAGGTCAAACTTCTTACGGATAAGTTTCATTTACACCTTTTCCTTAAGGAGTCCTGCTATCTCGGCAGGTTCCGCTGCGACCGGAATCCCGGCGGCAGATAGCGCGGCAACCTTATCTTCCGCGGTACCGGATGAACCTGAAATAATGGCTCCGGCATGACCCATACGCTTGCCCTTTGGAGCCGTTCTGCCGGCAATAAAGGCTACCGCTGGTTTTCCTAACTCGTCTTTTATGAATCTTGCCGCCTCCTCCTCGTCGGAACCTCCTATCTCGCCCACGAGAACTACGGCTTCAGTCTCTGCATCTTCGGCAAACATCTTCAGAACATCAAGGAAGTTGGAACCGATTATAGGATCTCCGCCTATGCCAACACAGGTTGACTGGCCAAGCCCTGCATTGGTTACGTGACTTACCAGTTCGTATGTCAGGGTGCCTGAACGGGACACCACACCTACATTACCCTCACGGAAGATGTGCCCGGGCAGTATTCCCACCTTGGATTTACCCGGTGATATTACGCCGGGGCAATTCGGGCCTATGAGCTTCGTCCCCTTCCTTTCAAGGTAACTCACGACCTGAAGCATGTCCTTGACTGGAAGTCCTTCTGTGATGCAAACCACCAATCCGACTCCTGCATCCGCGGCTTCGACTATGGCATCTGAAGCAAAACGCTCGGGTACGAAGATAACTGAAGTGTTGGCCCCGGTCTTGCGTACCGCTTCCTCCATTGAATCGAATACCGGAAAACCTTCGACCTTCTGACCACCCTTGCCCGGGGTTACGCCGCCCGCGACCTCGGTGCCGTATTCTTTCATAGATAACGCGTGGAAAAGGCCGTCGCGGCCGGTTATCCCCTGCACGAGTACTCTCGTATCCTTATCCACGAAGACACTCATATAAACAGATACTCCTTAACAAGGGGAAACACCCACAGTATGAAGGCCAACAGGGAAAGAACGATGACCAGAAGCTTTACCACCAGATGCATAGGCCAGCTTCCCATACGGAATGCACTCCCCCGACCGTTTTGCAGTTTCAATTTCTCGGCTAAAGATATACGCTCCAGATTCTCACGCCACATTCCCCTCTGTTGAGAGCCTATGGATAGATAGACGCCTGATCCGTATATCCCCAGGGCGCGCTCGATGTCCTTTATCCGTTCGTTTAATATCTCCACCCATCCCCGGTTACGCTCGTATATGAGCCACCATGCCACCAGAAGAACGATTGCAAGCACAGCAAGGGGTGTACGTTTCAGGAAGGTACCGAGACCGTCATCGCCGTTCAGGCCCAAACCCAACGCGGTTACAAGAGAAGAAGCGCCTAAGATAAACGCTCCCACAATCCAGGAGAGACGGTCGTAATGTATCGCCTTCTCATGGCACTTCTCGTATTCAACCAGAAGAAACTTGCAGGTATCACCCTCGTAGTTGCCGCACTTTATCCCCCCTTCCCGAAGCGATTGTTTCGTCCGCTTGAGTTCCTCGGCGTTAACCCTTTTTGCCATATCAACCGTCTCCCGCAGCCTCTATCGCCTTCTTTGCGCCATCAGCCATGTCAGTTGCAGGTATAAAACTGGTGCCTTCGAGCAGCTCCCTTGCCTCGTCTTCGTTAGTACCGGTCAATCTTACGACCACGGGTACGGGCAGCGGATTGTCTTTAGTTGCTGCAAGAAGCCCCCTTGCAATATCGTCGCATCTAGTTATACCGCCGAATATGTTAACGAATATCGAACGTACATTCTTATCACTCGTAACGTAGTCGATGGCCGAAAGCATCTTCTCCGGAGAGGAGGAACCGCCCACGTCCAGGAAATTCGCAGGCTCACCTCCGTAGCGCTTTATCAAATCCATCGTTGCCATGGCCAGACCTGCACCGTTGACTATGCAGCCGACTTTTCCCGAAAGTTTGATGTATGAAAGCCCCTTTCCCTTTGCCTCGTGCTCAACCGCCTCGTCTTCGGAAAGTATCCGGTAGTCGGCAAAATCGGGATGCCTGAACATTGCGTTGTCATCTACAATCACCTTGGCGTCAAGTGCAATAACCTTCCCCTCACCGGTAACCACCAGTGGGTTAATCTCGGCAAGTGATAAATCGTTGCATACATACATCCAGTACAGCTTGCCGATTATTGCAGCTATCTGCTTGCGTACATCCTTGGCTTCCGAAAGGAAAGCGCCCGCCCGTCTCTGCTGATAGGCCTGCAGACCCATCAGGGGATCTATTTGGAGTTTCAAAATCCGCTCAGGGGTTTCGGATGCAACCTGCTCGATATCTACCCCGCCTGCGGGTGAAACCATCAAGACAAGCGCTCGGTTGGCTCGGTCGTTTGTAATTGAGGTGTAATACTCTTCCGCGATGTCGACCGCCTCTGAGCAGAGCAGCCTTTCGACCTTCTCCCCCTTGATATCCATACCTATTATATTTCCCGCGTGGGCTTTAACCTCTCCTTCCGTCTTGGCCAACTTTACTCCGCCGGCCTTACCCCTGCCGCCTACGCCGACCTGCGCCTTCAATACGCAGGGAAGCCCCAACTCGCCTGCGGCTGAAAGGGCTTCCTTCGGTGATAAAACCAACTTCTCCCGAGGTACCGGTATACCGGCTCGGAAGAAGAATTCCTTTGCTTGATACTCTAACAGCTTCACATTAAGCTCTTAGGTGGTAGCATACGCGAAATCAGGATGCTGTCAAGTGTTACAGCCCTTCCTTACATTAAACATACAGACCTTGTCCTCCGATCGGATCGAGGAGCTGTCGTATCGGCGGCAGGAAGATTCGGTATTGTCTGAAACACGGTCATGGAATCGGCAAAACATAAGTGGATAATCACAATTATTCCGGGAATCATCTCAGGAACCCCCCTTCCGCTCCATAGGTAGAATCACAAAGAAATAGATTGCAGATGATACAACGTATGCGGCCAGGGTGAGGTTGATTGGAATGAAGTAGCCGCCGGTATTCCCGATCAACGCTACACCTGCAAACGTATCCTTAGTATTCTCAATAAACCACCCTCCCAGGTTAGCGC
>WJJO01000140.1 GCA_014729665.1 Caldifarciminota bacterium | reverse complement strand
GTCGATATGTCGGAGGATGTCCAACAGATAAGCCCCGTTATAAGCGACCTCAAAGGCCTCTCCTTTATAGGTACAACCTAGTTCTTCCTGCGCCTCCTCCCCTTCAGGGGAGGTAGAGTACAACCTGAGATTCTTCTTCCCCAACTCAAGCTTAATCTGTTTGGTAACCTGATTTGAGAAAATCATCATCCTCTTAAGGGCGGCCGATAATTCCTTTCGATCAACGGTAAGGATATTGTCTATCTCCTTAGGTATTACCTTTTCATAATCGGGATAGGGGCCTTCTATGAGCCTTGATACAACCTCGGTTGCCTCAAAAGAAAGACCTATCTTGGCATCATCTAAGAATACATCGACTGGTCCTTCATAGTCTTTGGGCATGAAGGTAAATATCTTTGTCGGCAGGATCCTTGACTGCTCAGAAATCTGTGGTACGTTCTCTTTGTTTTCGCTCAAGGCCATCCGGTGCCCGTCGGTAGCTACCATACGGTTATATTCCGAGTTTATCTGCCAGAGCACCCCGGTCATGGCCGGACGATCTTCTCCCCTTGATACCGCGAATTCCACCGCATCGAAAAGGTCCCTCAACTCCACCGATTCCATATTGAACTTGACCTCTGAAGGGCATTCGAACATCCGTGGAAACTCATCGGGATCGAGTATAGGGATTCGGAATGTACTTCGTCCCGCCTTGAGTACTACCCTACTTTCTTCCTTGATGAACTCTATTTCATCTGAGGAACTTTCCCTTACTATGTCTGCAAGTTTCTTGCCTGGAAGTAAAACACGAGCGTCTTCTTTTGTATTAATCTCCGAAAATGTCTTAACATAAATATCCAGGTCGGTCGCGAGAAAGGTTAATTTATTATTTTCCGTAATACAGAGCATATTTTGTATTACGGGGTAAGGTGTCCTTACCGGTATGACGGATACTATCCTGCCGATTAATTTTTCCAGCGTTTCTTTTGCAATCTTAAACCACATCTTTCCTCCTGAATTCAACAATCATAATATTGAATCATACTTATGTTGTTGTTGTTGTCAATGTGGATACGGTGGATTTCAACCGAACCTTTAGCGTCAGTTTGACTTACACCGTTACCCTTATGTTGAAAATCATGTTGAATGAATTGGAAATTTGTTAACAACAGCTTCTCGCATTCCATATAAGTCGACTCTTCCACGGTTTATCCACGGTTTATCCGCTGTTCAATCCCCATAAGCTTTTCCTTGAAGGTCAAATCCTCTTCCCTTAATCTGCTGATCTTATCAATTGCATGCAGAACGGTTGTATGATCTTTACCCCCGAAGTATCTGCCGATTTCCTTTAATGAGAAATTCAGAAGCTTCCTCACAAGATACATAGCCGACTGCCTGGCAAGGGCCAGTGGAGCGGTACGCCGTCTGCCCTTCATTTCATCAACCTTGACATTGAAACCCCTTGCCACATGTTTCGCTATCCTGTTGGGGGTAGTTCGCGGTCGATTCCTCAATAGGTCTGAAAGCACCTCATCTGCAAGGGAGGTTGTCAGACCTCTTCCGGTCAGGGAAGAGAGGGCGAGTAACTTTATGAGTGCGCCTTCAAGTTCCCTGATGTTCGAGCGAATCCGGGAAGCGATGTAGTATGCAACGTCACGCGGCAGTGCTTGGTCTTCTGACTCGGCTTTCCTTAAAAGGATCGCGATTCGGGTTTCGAGATCAGGGGGTTGTATATCAACGACCAGACCGCCCGAAAAACGGGAAGCCAGCCTGTCCTCAAGGGTCGGTATCTCACGCGGGGGACGGTCACATGTCAGTACTACCTGCTTGCCACCCTCATACAGATGGTTGAACAGGTGGAATATCTCCTCCTGCAACGATTCCTTACCCTTAAGGAAATGGATGTCGTCAATCAGAAGGATATCCTTGGATCGGTAACGATTCTTGAACTCCATGCGTGTGCCCTTTTCCACTGCGTCGATTAATTCGATAAACAGTGTTTCGGCAGGTATATAGGCTACGGACAGTTTTGGTCCTGTACGGGCGATGTAATTACCGATTGCCTGAACCAGATGGGTTTTTCCTAACCCGACCCCGCCGTAAAGGAATAATGGATTGTAAACCTCGGATGGGGCCTCGGCTACAGCTAAAGAGGCGGCGTGTGCAAAACGGTTGCTTTCACCTACGATAAAATCCTTGAATGTATAACGCTCCTGGAGCCTGGAACCGTTCTGGGTATAGATTACCCGCTTGCGGATGAATCTGGGCCTTGCCGCATCCGGTTCCACCTTTCGGGAGTGGAAGGCAACCCGCAGTCCATCCGATGAAACCTCAGTCATGATATCGGTCAATATCTTCCCGTAGTACTCCTCAATCCACTCGGCAAAGAACGGATTGGGAACCTCAACCAACAAGACACCGTTACGCCGTTCGATTAACCTAGTAGGCTTAAACCAGGTATTGAAACCTTCTTCGGTAATCTTATCTTTTAGACGAGTTAAAACCTGTTCCCAAATCATCTTTTACCTTTACTGATCCAGACTTTTCCACATAGTTATCCACATATTCTCCACCTCTAAATTGCCTTTTTACGATGTTTGACCCTCTTGGCTCCTATAGCAGTTGGGGCTGAGGATAGTAAAAACTATACTGTTTCGGCGAACCTTGTCAAGTACTTTGAACGTTATTCGGGTCAAATTGCATAAGTGTTTGCGCTAATAGGAGTTGGCCGGATGCAAGTCCGCCGTCAGAGGCGGGGATAAGACGTGGGAAGAGAATTCTCAACCCCCTCTTCCGGACATTTCCGGCAAGCAGTCCTGCAAGTAGTCGATTTGCAAACACACCCCCGGAACAGCAAACGACTTTTATACCTAGCTTTGCCGAAGCACGGTACACCCATTCGGAAAAGGCGTCGGCAAGGCCGAGATGGAATCGGTAGGAGATTACACTTTTATCAACCACCTCACCTAAATCGTCTATTATATTAGATAAGGCTGGGGCGGGGTCGAGGATGAAATCTTCTCCGATATCAAAACGGTATCCGGTGGCAGCACCGTCGACGCTCCGAGCCAACGTTTCCAGCGCGATAGGTGCCTGTGCCTCGAAGGTAATCTCTTCGACAAGACCGAGCAGTCCCGCAACCGTATCGAACAGCCTTCCGGCGCTGGATACCCCCCTTATGACACCGATGCCCGATCTTAGCCTATCGTATACGCGCCTGCCTTCATCGCCGAATAATTCACGTGCCCCTTCAAGACCGAACAACTCGGCAACCACGCCTCGAGCCATAAGTCCGGGTCTTCGTATAGCGGTCTCACCCCCTACCAGGGGCAAACCCCTGAGATGACCCAGCCTTTCGATTCCGGCACCTTCGGTCACCTTGAGCAGCTCGCACCCCCAGATTCTGCCGTCTGGGCCGTAGCCGGTACCGTCCAGGGACAATCCTATAACCGGACCCCGAAGCCCGTGTTCGACCATCACCGCGGCGATGTGAGCATGGTGATGCTGAACCCTAATCAACTTGATTCCCTTCTGACGGGAGTATTCCTCTGCCCAGCGTGAGGACATATAGTCAGGATGAAGATCGCATACCACGGCTTCGGGCTTAATCCTGAACCATTTTAGATAGGTCTCAAGCGTCTCGGCGAAGAACCGGATCGTCTCGCGGCTGGTCAGCTCACCGATGTGAGGGGAAAGCCACATACGCCTTCCCTCGGCAACCGCGAACGACCCCTTCATCTCGGCACCCACGGCAAGAAGGGGCGGAAAATCGACCTCGGTCTCTATCGGGGTAGGTGCAAAGCCCCTCGCCCTTCTTAAGAGTCTTATTGCCTTCTTCCAGTCCGGTCTATTCTTACCTCCGTTGGATTGAGGCTTTCGTTCATCCGGTGTCGATGAAAGGTCTACCTGATACTTCTCTGGGGTTATCCACCCAACCGAATCGTCGATGCGGTTTTGAATCTTGCGGTTATGGGCAAGTATCGCGTCGAATACCCCTCCCAGTTTCCTCAGGAGTTCTTCTTCCGAGGCAATAATAGGCTCATCCCCCAGGTTTGCACTGGTAGCAACCAGTGAACCGGGTACTCCCGCGGCAAATAACAGATGATGGAGGGGGGTATAGGCAAGCATTATGCCCGTCCCGGGATGAAGAGGTGCAATGACGTCCCTTATCTCCCCGTACACCTCTTCCTGCCAGGGCATCAGGATGATTGGTGCCGCCGGGGAGAGGAGTGCGGCGGCCTCAAGCTCGGAAACGCATGCCAACTCCCTTGCCTTGCTGATATCCCTGCACATGATGGCAAGAGCCTTGTGAGGTCGCCTCTTGCGCCTGCGAAGCCGGATAACGGCATGGACGTTCATCGCATCGCACATCAGGTGATACCCGCCCAGACCCTTGACGGCCACTATCATACCCCGCCTTATATACTCCGCAGCCTCCTTTAACGGATCACTACACCTAACTGCCCTGCCCCTATTATTCAGCAGTACTACGCTTGGCCCGCATACGGCGCACGCGTTCGGCTGAGCGTGAAATCTCCTGTCCCTCGGGTTATCGTATTCACCGAGGCAGCGTGGGCACATATCGAATTCCCCCATTACGGTGTTGGGACGGTCGTAGGGTAGTTCACTGATTATGGTATAACGCGGCCCGCAGTCGGTGCAGTTAGTAAATGGGTAGCCGAAGCGCCGGTCAGAGGGATCGAGTATCTCTCGCCTGCAGTCAGGACAGGTTGCCATATCCGGTGATACCTCAAGAGACTGTGACGCCTGACCCTTGCCGCTCTGCTCGATGGTAAAATCCTCATACCCTTCGGGTTCGGCATCACGGGTTTTAATCGAAGTGATACGCGAAGCTGGCGGAGGACTATCCATAAGCTTTTTAAGAAAGTCGTCGATGCGGATGTTTACCCCCTCCACATGGATAGTTACACCGCCAAGATCGTTCAACACGTAGCCCTTTAAGCCCGCCCCTTCAGCCAGCCGGTAAACCCAGGGCCTGAACCCAACCCCTTGAACGGTCCCGGTTACCCTTATTCTTACCGCCTTCATTTGGAATAATAAACAGGGGCCGCCCGGCAGTCAACACGGGCAGCCCCAAAATTCAGGGATATTAATCTACTCAGAATCTATGTCTTCTTCTTCCTGGTCGTTGATTTCTTGGAGGTCGATTTCTTGGTTGTTGTTTTCTTCTTCGTAGTCTTTTTCTTAGACGTGGGTTTGCGGGTAGTCTTCTTCTTAGTCTTGGGTTCAGGTTCGGGCGTAACGTCGATTTTCTCAGGTATCTCTATCTCCTCATCCTTGATATCTAAAAGGTTTCTGTCATCCTTCTTGCGAACCAGGATAAGGTAAACCAGGGTATTACCCGAGAACCAGATAGACATTCCGTATGCCAGTACGAAGAAGAGGATTGCATGCAGTCCTATGGCGAAAAGGATAGCACCTATCTTAACCGAAACAGCAGCCGTATTGAAAACGGGTACAGCCTCGGTGGTTTCGACCAGGGTTCCGGGAGCGGTAGATACAACGGCCGTCTCCACGGCGGTATCAGCAACCGGCTGTGCACCTGAGAAGAAACCGGAGACAGTACCTTTGATTCCTGCCGACCAGTCTTTTACCGCAAGCATCCATTCAGGGATTGCTATCTGTTTGGCTTGTAATATCATGAGGTTCAGCTTGTCGGGAACCTGCGCACCCGCGGCCTTCTCCGGAGATACATTCATGGTTAGATTCACCGCCCATCTGCCGAGTTCGATAGCCTTTGTACTGAAGAATGCCAGTAAGGCCACGCCGACCAGGATGAATGCCAGAAGCATGAACTGATACCAGATCAATCGCCACGATTGATCGGATACGCAGGAGAATACCTCGAACAGGTTGTCGAAGGCGTCGCTTTTTGTGGTTCCAATCACCGCAGGACTGATAGTGAAGGTGAAGAAGAATACGATCATCAGATAGATGATGAAAAGGGATATGGCGAACGCGGGTATTGCAAACAGTCCGACTATGAGTTCACCGGCGAACGGAATGCGTCCAAGAAGCCCCAAAAGAACCCCTGCCGCAAGGAGTAGTACGATGAACAGTCCGAGAAGGATAGGGGTTGCGATGAGCGAACCTGCGCTTTTGATTGCCTGTTTCCAGGCCTCCTTAACCTCGTAGAACTCATCCCCACGCAGCTGTTCGTAGGTGAGTTTAGAGATTGCGATACCTGCCACCATCCCTACGAATACGAACCAGGCCACTCCAACCGCCCAGATGAGCCAGTGCCACCATGCGGCAAAACAGCACGGCATGGGGAACAGCCGGTAGGTAGTCCATATCTCCGCCATGTTCGCTCCGGCGAGGAAATGGGTCAGGTAAGTTATGCCGGCATAAACGATCCAGCCTACTACCAATCCCTGGAATGCAACCCAGATCTTCTTGGCAGCAAAGCCCAGACGGAATGCACGGAATATGTCTTTATAGTTGAAATGGAGTTTAGTCATCTCTCAAAGCCTCCTTACAATGCTAATCATAGTAAACACATGTTTTTATAGCCTGCACGACGGCATGAAGAATTGAATAACTAGAAACATGATCACCCCGAAGGCAAGAATCACGAATACCAGTATGATCTTGTACGGAATACGCCGAGACCGTCGATTGAAGAACTGACGACGCCGTCTTAACATACGTACCCATCGACCATTTGTAATTTTCCTGTTAGCCGTGCACGGCCAATCATGATATATCTTACTCGTTTATATGGGGTTGTCAAGTCCATGTTTGAAAAGTCTTAGGCGATATCGGTGGCGGAGAAGTACTCAGACACGGGATACATGGAGGATTTGACCTGAGTTGTGTAAGCTGTCTATGACGCAGGGGAAAGATCACCTATAGGATATATCAGTTTACATATTCGATTGTTAATTCTGCCAACAGCAAACCGATATCAGCTGACCGCCTACCGATGACAGCTAACCGCTTACGGCTTACGGCTGTAAACCGTCGATAAACCAATGAGTATTTAGTGTCAATCCTTGAGAGGTATAATTTCCTTGACAAAGCCCTAGTTTTGTGTAACTTTGATTACATATGTTGAACCGTTAACAAGGAGGATTCTTGATTACGTTGCTTCTTGCCCTTGTAGCCCAGCAGGGGATTGATTCTCATATACACAGGGAATACTCAGCAGAACCGAGATACCGTTACCATATCGCATACCAGTATCCGGAGGATATCGACCCCGATCTGCGTCAGTTGATCGAAAAGCTGTTAAAAAAACCGGATTTATCCGTAAAGCCTTCTCCGACAGAAATAAATTTTCAATTTGCTTACGAGGCAGCACTTGTGAACCGAACCTGTAGTCTGTTGCAGGCAGGCGACTTCTACAAGGCGGAAACCTTAGCTGCCGACTATTTAATCCCCATAGAAAACGACTCGATACCCCTTCCGTACGGCGGAGACCTCAGGGCCTCAATGCTTTACAACCATGCAGACGCCGTATATTATACAGCCTATCATTCTTACGGGAAATTGAGGAGCCTGCCGCTTTTAAGAATATCTTGTGATGCGTTCAGTGAAATCCCGGACAGATATCCCGACACCTACGCAGCGGTGTTTGCGGAATTATCCTATGCGTGGTGCCTGATGGAGTTGGGTGACAACCATGAAGCACAAGATATATTCACCGATATCTTCTTTTCATCATCCGATACCGACGCACGCATCCTTTCTGCTTACGGCAAGGCACTTACACATTACTACGTAAGGGAATGGGATTCAGCATATTCATGGTTTGCAGATGATAAGTGGTTCGAGAAGAACCTGGGGATCGTTACCGACTCGACAAGGATCACGGATGAGTTGACATACAGCGAACTCGCTTCCGAACTCATTGACCGCTTACTTACATGGAAGGCGCACTCGGCACAGGCCGGGAAATGGTACGGGAATACCCTTGATATCTTTATTCATATAACCGAGGCGTATCCTGAGAGAGAGGCTGCAGCAGATGCCTACTTCAAGATTGTTTATTACTATCTCCTTGCCTGGGAAATTGAGAAGGCGGAACACGCAACAACCGGGCTAGCAGAAAGGGCTCAGAACTACCCGGAGATATATCAAGCCAGCTACTTGTCAGCCCTCGAGCAGATGTACTTCTTTTATCTATGGAGACCGGGGGACTTCGAGAAAGCAGAGAAATACGCAGAAGAGTACTATAAAGAAAGCGGAGACTGTGAGAAGTTGGAGGAGCTTTATTACACTCAGGCCATAGAGTTAAGGGATACCAGTGATATAGACGATTTGAAGGGCATGATCGCCGGGATAAAAAAGTATAACCCTAAAAGTAACTACCTGATCGAACCCATGACTAATCTGGCTTACCTGCAGTCATTGAAAAAACGCTGGGAAGAGGCCAGACAAATTGCCTTAGATCTTCTGAACTGGCACGACCCAAGGGCAGTTCAGGACCTTACCAGTGAGATGAGTTACCTTTTAGGAAGGGCCTGCTTTGAAACCGGTGATATCGCCGAATCCCTGAGGGTGTTGGAGAAGTGGGTGAATACTTACACTCGGGGAGATTATGCCAGAATTGACCTTGCGCCTGAAGCATACTGGTACCTGGCGCTTTCCTACTACAGACAAGCCGAGTCTCAAGGGCCCGATTCAAGGATTAAGTGTTACACAAGATGCAAAGAAGTGTTAGATGAACTTACCGAACTCATGACCGGTTACACCAAACCCGGATTCTATAAAGAGAAGGAGGCCGAGATTAATGAGATAATCAGGGAGTGTGAGACCAGGATAAAGGAGCACTGACCGCCTACCGCTGACAGCTAACCGCAGACGGCTGACAGATGACGCCTATCAGTATGCAGGTCACCGAATAAAACCCGAGAGCAATAAAGCGGTCGAAGACCGCCGGTGATCTTTTTGTGTACCGAAATACATCCGGTAAACAATCAAAGTGACAGTGCTGAAGATCAAGATTCTATCCGATTAAGTCACTTACACAGATCACAGAAGGGAGCATTTCTTGTTTCACGTGAAACAAGACGCTATGCTCTTTTTTTGTCTATTGGCAAAAAGATCGCAAGACCTCCCATCATATTGCACAATTGATTATCTGTTCAGTCTAGGTCCTTTGGGTGAAGAGTATCTTGACATTTACGGGTGTTTGTATATATTTGAGTATATATACAAGAAGTGGAGGAAGAATGTTTGTGATCTTGTTAATCTTTATTTCTCAGGTTGACGACTTTGAATCTCTTGCGATTGTTGATCCTTATTCAATTCCGAGATATCGTTATCATATCCCCTACGAGTTACCTGAGGACCTTGATCCGGAGCTTCGTCAAAGGGTAGAGGAGATGACTAATCGGGAGGTCTTGCCGTATCGCGAGAACCTTCTTGATGTTTACGATACCTTTGCTTACGAGGTTGCACTGGTTAATAAGACTTACGAGCTTAACAGAGTCGGGAGTTTCCACCAGGCAAAGGCTGCACCTTCCGCCTATCTGCGTTTTTCGAAGCAGGACTCCGTTCCGCTGCCCTACGGGGGAGTACTGAGGGCCTATTTGCTTTACAACCTTGCAGACGCTATATATTATACCGCATTCGATAAATTCGGGGATCTGCGGAATATCCCGGTTCGTAGAAACGCTCGTGAATTGTATAAACAAATCGTAGAGAGATATCCCGAATCTTACGTGACGGTTTTCGCCGAGTTATCGATCGCCTGGGGTTTGATGGAGGATGTAGACGCAGCGGCTGTTGATTCTTTCGCAGACATCTTCAACTCAACAAGCGTAACCGACGCGCGTATCCTTGCAGGCTACGGAAAAGCTATTTCACATCGTTTCCGCTGGGAGTTGGATTCAGCATATATATGGTTTGCCGATGAGAAGTGGTTCGAGAAGAACCTTAAGATCGTTACCGACTCGACAAGGATCACGGACGAGTTGACATACAGCGAACTCGCTTCCGAACTCATTGACCGCTTGCTTATGTGGAAGGCGTACTCGGCACAGGCCGGGGAATGGTACGGGAATGCCCTGGATATCTTCATTCATATAACCGAGGCGTATCCGGAGCGGGAAACCGCAGCGGATTCTTACTTGAAGATAATTGAATATTACCTGCGTGCCCATGAGCTCGAAAAGGCTGAGGAAAGCGTAGGCATGCTGGGAAAGAGGGCTCAGATCTATCCGGAGCTGTATCAAGGCAGTTATCTGTCCGCTCTGGATTGGATGTTTGGCGAATATCTATATTTATGGGAGAATTACGATAAAGCAGAGGAATACGCAATGTTGTATTACGAAGAAAGCGGTGATTGTGAAAACATTGAGGAGCTTTATTTCGCTAAGGTCTTAGAGCTCAGGGATACAGTTAAAATAACTGAGTTGAAGGATATGATCGCAAGGATAGATAGTTGCAATCCTCGAAGTCAGTACCTGATCGAGTCTTTATATTACCTCATTTGCCTGTTATCCCAACAGGAAGAATGGGAGGAAGTAAAGGAGACGGCCCTAGAGCTTTTAACCTGGGACGATCCAGGGGATGTGAGAGATTACGAAAGTGACGTCGAGTATCTTTACGGTAAGGCTTACTACGAATCAGGAGATTATAACGAAGCAGCCAGGGTGTTCGAGGACTGGGTGGACACTTACACCAGAGGGGATTATGTAAGATTTGACACTGCACCTTACGTATACTGGTCCCTGGCGCTTACATACCACGGACTAGCCGAGTCTGAGGAGCTCGGATCAAGGATCAAATACTACATAAAATCCAAGAGACGCCTTGAAATAATCGTAAACGAGTACTCTGAATCGGAATTCTACATGGATAAGGAGACCGAGATTGAAAACCTCATCAACGATTGTGAAGCCAGGATAAGGGAGCGCTGACCGCTATCCACTGACCGCCTACCGCTGACGGCAGACAGCTGACGACTATCGGTTTACAGTCCACCGAATAGTATTCGAGAGCAATAGAACGGTCGTAGAGCGTCTGCGATCTTTTTGTGATCTTGGATAAAGGCTGACATGTTGTTAATCATCAAGTTGGCGATCGAGTTCATATGTAATATAATCTCTCATCCGGATCACAAAAAGGAGCACTTCATGTTTCACGTGAAACATATTCCAATATTCTCCTTTTTGCCTATAGTCAATAAGATCGCAAGACTACCGTCTTCTACCTGAAGTGGATTGGTTATGTCTTAAGCAAAGCCTGAATTAGTTAGCCGATAGTTTAGGCTTACTAACCGCAGGATTATGGCTTGAGAACGAGGATGTTGGAAATCCCGATAGTTCGTTTCTATCACTTACGGTGGATTGTAGGCGATATACTACTAATTATTAGCGAGTGAGCGGTTGAAGACTGCCTGCGACCTTTTGAATCTTCGATTCAAAAGGAGCATATAGAATTGCGCCGGCCTGAGCCGGCGCTTGTAACTTTGATCCCGATTACTACTCGTTGCTTATCACGTAGGGCAGTAGGACACCGTCGTAGTCGTATTCACCGTCCTGTTCATACAGGGAGGACGCCTTCATCAGGTCGAATATGGCATAGCGTAAAGATTCCCAGAGCTGGGCGTTCCAGGTTCCCTCGTGGACTCCGCCGCCTGCATTGGAGAAGGTATCCCTTACCGGCCAGAGCAAAATGGTATGCAGATGAGCAACCGTCTCCTCGTCGTTGGCATAAAGGGTAATCGATATCTGTTCCAGGGACTTGAACTTGACAAGGCTGTCAACGTGGAAGAACTCCTCCTCGAAAGGCGCCTGAAGCAGTATCTCGTCTGTCTGGGTTAGGAGCTTGATGCTATCTATCGATACGCTGCTGTTATCCGAGCTTCCTACCGCGCAGGAGATACGCTCCAATGTCCAGCCCATGTATGGATCGGCATCGGTGCCGGTCTTGCGGAATATGCCGCGGATCCTGGTGGTTTCATCGTAGTCCTTAGCCCAATGCACCCAATTAGCGGAGTCGGAATCGAATGCAAATACGTTGAGGGCTGCCGCATGGTGCCTTGTCCACTCAACCCATCCGGAATCGTCGACGACATCTACCTCGATATCCGTGGTATCGGATGTCTGTTTACCGCGCCACCAGTAGAAGGCGGAATCAACGGTATCGATTGCCATCGGCATCATGGCTAAAGTGGACTGATCAGGGGCGGTATCCTCAGGGGTGCTGGCATCGAAATATGTGGTGTCTTCTAATACCCACTGCTTTATTGCCTCTATCTCCTCATCTGTATTCTCGCATCCGACGGCCATAAAGCCCGCCATAATACAGACCAGCGAGACCAATATGATTCTCTTCATCAATCCTCCTTAATTGAAGGTTCATGATATTGTCCTCGAAATTGACAGGTTGTCAAGGATTCTTACGACGGATATGAAGAGGTCTTCCTCGCATGAACCGTACCGATTGCTTAAGGCCTTGAGGATATTACTCCGGTGTATTGATTTCGATTAAACCGTTGAGGTGGTCTATGTGAAGAATCTTGCCTGCAAAGACGTCGGCCCCCAGTATCCCGTGCAGGTTAACGAAAGGCTCAATAGGCGCAAGAACCATAATCAGGTTAACTATATCCATCTGCTTGCCGTTGAGCATCAAGGTCAGCTCCGAAACCTTCCTGGTTTTGATGCGTTCCATCCCTCCCGCCGAGCCTATGAGCGCCTTCTTTTCCCTGACCTCTCCAAGGTCGATCCTTGTAGATATCTTCTCGAACAGATTCGTCTTGCTGGCCCCGGTATCGAAGAAGAACATCAGCGGGGTGCCGTCTTCGGTTTGAAGCCGGACTATGGGTACACCCAGCCAGAAAAGATTACGCTCAACATCGGCCTTGAGGTTTGGTTCTCGCAACCGTATCCTCTTATGTCTGTAGTCTATCTCGATATCGAGGTTCTTGAGGGCATTGTATCCGATGATGCCGTCTATCCTTAAAAAAGTTATCCCGGCCTGCTTGAACTCCAGGTCCTCGGCTTTAAGTATCACGGCTGGATGATTCCTAATCTTGATTTTCTCGATCTCCATGCTGTCGATAAGTGCCGGTTTAACGTCGATCTTCTTCGAGGTTCCGGTCTGCGCCGAGGCTGTTGCCGAACCGAGGGCGTCGATACCTAACTCCTCGGCAAAATCCGATGAGAGGGCGGTCATGCTTGCCCCGGTATCCAGCCATAACCTCCTCTTCTTACCGTTTATCTTGACATTAATGATGGGGCAACCGGTAACTGAAAGCCTTATTGGCAACCTTACCACCGTCTCAGGATACACATACTCCTCTTCAGGTGCGCCGGCAAATGCATCAACCAGGTTGAAAGCATCATCCTCATATTCACGGTTATAGGTGTCTGAAGCGTTAAATGCACTCCATCTATTTTGCACAAACCACAGCTCTCCTAATACTGTTAGTGCGTTCTCTGCTACTGCCGAATCCCTTGAACCGAAGGCGAGTTCGTTCATAATCCTGGAGGCAAGCTCGATATCGCCTGCTACGGTGAGTTGCATCCCCCACAGGAACTTCTTGTAGTCCAGCTCGTATTCCTTGCCTTTGATGAAGGCCTCCGCCTCATTGAAGTCCAGATTCTTCATCGCAGACCAGTAGTCTTTACCAAAACCTGTGCCCGATAACAGGATGATTGCCGAAATGATTATTAATCGTTTCATATTCTGTATTATCCTCCTGGAACGAATTCTTCTTTCACAGTAACCGACGTTCGGCTGCGCCTTATTGTTGCCATGGATGTCATCAAAAACCCGATTGAATTAACCCCTTGACAAGACTCGTTATTAATGGTAGAATATTACAGTATATGTAGAGATTTCAGGCCGACGGCAACATTTGTGCTATTTGATTGCCGTTGAGTTGAAAAGATTGCTAGGAGGCAATGAATGGAACGGATGTTTAAGCCGCTCGTGGTGGCGATAATGGCTTTATTACTTGTAACCACCGGGGCGTTTGCCAGGAAGAAT
>WJJO01000139.1 GCA_014729665.1 Caldifarciminota bacterium | reverse complement strand
GTATCAAACCTTTACCGTTGCACCGACCCTGACCATTAACATACCTATCGAGTTCCTGGTTCTTTCACTCAGGGGCGGTTACCAGTGGAGCCCGTTCCAGGGCAACTGGAAGTTGAAGGACGGTGCAAACCTCGTGAACCCACCGGACGTAAACCTTTCCGGGCCTTTTGTCAGCATCGGCCTGATGTTTGGTGACGTTGAAAAGATTAACCTTTAAGGAGGAATATCAAATGAAAAAAACAGTTGTTATCGCAGTACTATTGATTGCCACGGCTTCCTTTGCATCGGCAAGGGGCTACGGCGGATTCGTGCTTTCATACATGATGCCTAATCTTGATGAGCTTTCTACCGAGTTCACCGATCAAGGTCTCGACCCTCTCGAAGACGAACTCGTAACCTTCGGTGGCGGCGGATGGGGCGGAACCAACGTCATGGTAGGCGGATGGGGCTTCGGCGGCGCGAGGACTACAGACGGCGACAGCGTATCGGTCAAACTGAACTTTGGCGGCGGTTTCTTTGAACCAGGTTACTTCATCAACATATTCCGCGGATTCGGTATCATGCCTTCAGTCGGAATCGGCGGAACAAGTGTGTCCATGGAACTCAGACCCCGTCTGGGTGACGTCGAGTTCGACAGCCTGTTAATCAATCCGGGCCGAACATCCAAGGTGCACTACAACACCTTCACCGTTGCCCCAAGTTTAACAATTATTATCCCTATCGAGTTCATAGCCCTGCAGCTGAAGGGCGGCTACATGTGGAGCCCCTTCTCCGGCGGCTGGGAACTTGAAGACGGCGCCGAGATTTGGAACACACCGGATGTAGAACCTTCGGGTATTTACGCGCAAGCAGGTATCCTATTCGGCGGCGGCGACTGATAATATCCAAGAGGGTTAACTGGTTACCTCGGTATTAAGGAGTTCTGCATGAAACAACGGTACTATCCGGGGTTTTATGCCGGGGGGCAGATTCCACAAGTGCCCTTAAAATACCTCGAACGTCGTCGGGCATGGATTCGAGCAGTCCGTAACTTTTAAGAGATGAGGCGAACTCCCTGCCGTTGGGTAGGCTGTAAAACCTGATATCTGAAAATCCCGTATCGTTCAGCAATTGGCAAAGGCTGGACGGGTCGTATCCGCGCGCTTCGGAGTATTGGGCATTGCCTGCCACAGAGAGAATTTCTTGAAGCGAGACGCCGGTATCGGCTATGTCTATTGTTGGCAAACCTCTATTCTTACTCAAAATTATCTGTTTCAGTTCCCGGATGCTTGGGGCGAGTGTACCCGAAGCATCCAACTGAATCATGTAGCGTCTGTCCATGTGGGGATTCTTGATTCGCAACTCGTACCACAGCCAGGCTGCATCGTCGAAGAACGTCAGGGATGACTTCTCCCACACGGGGTGAGTGTCTGGTCCAACGGACCTGTCCTCTTCCTCAATAGCGAGCGGGGAACCCGGTTTCAGTACCCGCTTCAATTCTCCGAGCGTGAACTCGGGATCGGCCACGCATTCAAGTGATGTTGAAAGGGTAGCGGCGTCGAAGGAGTTGTCCGGAAACGGAAAACTCGACTCCTCGATAACCCGGAAACTGACCTTGCCTCGAGGTTTTATATTACTCGCCAACTTGTTAGCGGTAGCGATCTCTGAAGTCGAGGGGTCTACCCCAACCACCTCGTGTCCGTACCGTGCCAGGTAGAAGGACGGGAACCCGAACCCGCTCCCCACGTCGAGGATGCGGATTCGACCTTCGACAATGTGCGCGAACCACTCGCCCCGGCAGCCTGCCAGCAGCTTGCGTTCCCAGTCGTCAGGATTGAGTTTGTCCGGTTCGCGAAACCATTCCGGCCACTGAAGCACGTGTCTGAATACAAAAGCCTCGTTGCGGACCAAACCGCCGGTTCTTTTTGGTGTGTTACGGGTCCAGATCAGCTTTTCGGTTTCGGTCGGTTTCATGATTGGGATACTGGACATCAAATCTCCTTATTTTTTCATGTGGCTGAACAGCCCTTCGGCATATTTGAAGTATCCTAGATGTTCCGGCAGCCTGCGCGACGGTCTGTTGTAGAGGTCTGTGTAGTGCCATGGGATTTTCCCTTCGAGGATTATGAATGCGGTTACCGTCTTGAGAACCTGAGTGGCAAAGCCTCTTCCGCGATATTCGGGAAGGGTATCCACCCCTGCCTCCCATGCGAACTCATCAGGGTGTGCCTCGAGCTGGGCCGCTGAAACCAGCTTACCGTCGAGTACGCAGCCGAACGCATCGCATATTGGAAAATGTTCGCATACCACCGGTCCGACCATAGGTCCGGGCCAGACCTGCCACTGTTTCCATACATCAGCTAGATCACGAGTGATCTTAACAACATGTTCGTCCGATTCGGCTGGGAATGAGCCGAAATCGCAGTAGGAGATGATGTAATGCGACCAACCGCGCAGCCTTAGTCCCTGGGCCAGCCTGTTCATGGTTGCGTATCCACAGTCTCCCCTTTCTTTGGAATGATCAGCCCCCCGGTCGAACCACTCCTGTGACAGCCGGTCGCCGTCATCGAGGAGTTCTGTAAAGGATTTATTCAGACATAAGGAGCGGGTGGTGTCTGTTAGATTTTCCGGCACGGACATCACCCAACCCCTGCCTAAGGTCAATACGGCGATCGGGCCCTCGCGCAAGGGCCAGGGGGATTGCCTGACAGATGCCTTCTTTGGTCGAGTAACGACGTGGTTTTTACCGTCCCTGAGTTGAGATGTGGAACAACCCAGGAAGCTTGCCCATTTCTCATCAAGGAAGGGGAGGGGAGCGCGGAGGGCTTTGATGTTCTTATTTGTATATAACATACGTCTCCTTACAGTCGAGTAAAATCTGCCTCGATTATCGGTATCTGCTGCTCGATACTTTCTCTTCTCCCCTTCATGAAGGCCTCGCTCCAGGGATCGAGGTCCTCGAGTCCCTCTGCGTGAAGCAGGATGTAAAGCATCACCTCCCGCAGCTTGTGAAAGAAACCGATTTCAGCAAACCAGTCCTTATCAAGAGTATTCTCACGGCTGTAGCCCTCAACCAGATTCCGCATGAACCAGTTTACGAACTCGTTATCATTGCGATTAATCGCTGGATCCCGAACCGCATAAAACACAGGGATTGCAAGGTCGTTTACGAACCAGTCGTATCTCGATCCCTCAAAATCCAGCACCGTAATACCGTCATCGGTAACCAGGAAATTATAAGCGTGCAAATCCCCGTGTATTAAGCCGAAGGATTCAGCGTCGGTCTTCAAAGAATGAGCACGTTCAATCATCTTGCGGCAACGTTCGATTACGAGAGTCTGATCTGGGGGCAGATACTTTTCCGCATTAAAGTCATCGTCTTCGAACCAGTGTTGTCTACGCCTAGACTCCGAGGACGGTTCAAAGGTCCCCGACAGGGTGTGAATCCTGCCGAGAACCTGACCCCATTCACGCACGATTTCAGGGGTAT
>WJJO01000138.1 GCA_014729665.1 Caldifarciminota bacterium | reverse complement strand
TGCATTAGTGTAAGTAGAATACAATAGTAAGCTTAAAAACAAGAAACTGAGTTTAAACTTAGTTGATTATTGACAACTTAAAGTTGAACGCGACCAAAATGTATTATTTCGTGACAGTGAGTTGCGAACTAGTTACCATCTGATGATTAACCGTTAGCAGCAGGTATGATCCATCTATTATGCAAAGAGCAATCTCCCAGTCGAGTATGTCTGGAACTTAAGGTAAACTTCAAGATCGCTCATTGTTTATTCATCTGTAACAACTTGTTTATGAGTATATGTTGATAATCAGGTTAAGAGATGATTGCGAATCCGGGCTTCATGGAGGGTTTGAGTTGAATCAGATCCCGCCCCTCCAACACAACCTCGTGACTCAAGATATCACCTCTCTGAGAGCTCAAAGATAGCGATGGAAGCCGTTTCCATTTACTCGCGTGTCAAGAAGTTTGAAAGCCAATAAGCTGAGCGTATGGCTGTATTCGTTCGTGACACATGCCGAGAGGATTGATCTGAGCTAACCGTTTATATATCTTAACTTAAAATACGATTTAACCTGGCCCATTTCTTGCTTGTAGAATCGTGATGATGAAAACAACTAGAGTTACATCTGAGACTATTGGAACTACCTTATCCTTGAACGAAAGGAAAAAAGATACTGAACAAGGTAGAATTTGTCCGAAACGCATCCTTTGCGTCGACGATGATAGGAACTTTCTCGAGTTGGTGTCTGAGGTGCTCCACCTAGGCGGGTATGAAGTCAAAATAGCAACATCTGCAAAATATGCTATCCAAGAATTAATGAAAGATAAATTCGATCTCGTAGTAACTGATTTATGTATGCCCGGTACTGACGGTATTCAGTTTATCCGTGAATTGCGTGAATTCAAACCAAGCCAACGAGTCATCGTTATTACTGGTTTTCCATCTCAGCGAACTCAATGGGAAACTCTAAGATTGGGTACTATCAACTATATAGCTAAGCCTTTTTCCCCTAAGAGCTTTCTGAAGAAGGTGAATCAGGCTTTGGTAGAACCTACAATCCATCTAATTGGATTTGTGGAACTTACCTGTGAGGAGTTGATCCAACTCTATTCTTTAGGTCAAAAAAGTATCGTATTAAAGATACGCAGTAACGGGAGCACAGGTGTTATATATTTCAAGAAGGGAAAACCGGTTCATGCTGAAGCTGGAAATCTTATCGGAGAAGATGCATTCTTTGAGATACTAACATGGAAAACCGGGATATTCTCCATAGAAGCCTTTAAAGAAGTAAAGCGAACGATTGGAGACTGCACCGATGCATTGCTTATTGAGGGGGCACGAAGACAGGATGAATGCACGAGATGCGGAAAAGAATGCCTGGCTAAGGCAAGTGCTTAGTAAGAAATGATTTCACTACAACAGGAGGAATCTTGAAGAGTATTAGAACAATACTTTGTCTGGAGGATGGGAATGGGATAGTTCAATCAATGGCAGATTCTTTAGCTACTTACGGTTACGATGTTCAACTTGCAGTCTCAACAAACGATGCAATACGTTTGTATAAGAAAAACACTTATGATTTAGTTATTGTCGATCTCAAGGTTCCAGAGATTGAAGACATAAAATTCCTTGTTGAAATCAGGAATATCAATCCCGAACAAAAAGTAATCGTCACGACTGTTATCCCTCCACAACTACCTGTGTGGAAGGTTTCTCGTAATAGAAGTCAGATGATCGATATAGGGATGTCCAGTTTCCTTATAAGACCATTTTCTCCCAAGAAAGTCTTCTCAGATATAGTTGACCTTTACCATAATCCAAGATTCACTTCTTCAGCCAATAATCAATCAGAAGATTGGTCAAGGCCTCAATACAGCTTCTACGATGAACTCCTGTTTCTCTATGCGGTGGAAAGCAGGGATTTGTTACCTGATATCAGGGAAAAAGTAGACGATTCTACCGATTGTAGGAAGTCAACTGTTAACGAGTTTGAATTCTTCGAGATTCTTCCGAGTAACGCAGTTGAGAGTGAAGTTGATTTCTAGATTTTGAGTTTCTGTCTATTGTAGAAGGACTTAAGGAGATTCCTATGGAGTAATATATGTTTTTCTTTCCCCTAACTCCGAAGGTATATGAAGAAAAAGCGTTTAATAGGACACAACTCTTGACAATGACTGTATTCCTCGTATCATTAAGACTTGAGGGCAATCACCTGAGTCAAATAAGGGATACTTGATGCGCAGCGGTATACACTAATTATATCCTGCCGTTTAGGTGGTTAATCGAATTGGAGAAGATATGTACCTATCTCCTGGGAACCTATAAATGAATAGGGGAAGTTGTGAAAGCCGATGATACACAAAATGATCCATTGGGGAGTAAAGGATTGAGTTCCAGGACGTCTGAGGGAAAAATCAACAACCTGATGAAAAGGATTGAGGAGATTAGTGCTGGATCTCAGGGTGACCTTCAGTCTCCGGAGATGGTTCAGGCGTTAAACGACCTCGCCTATGCATTACATCGGTCCGATTCCGAAACCTCAGAGGAATATGCACGGAAAGCACTGGGTATTGCAAGAGAACTAGGATTCAAGAAGGGAGAGGCGGAAAGTTCCTCCATACTGGGAACCATCCACCTGGTCAGAGGCAACTACAGACAGGCTCAAAAAGATTACTCTTCATCTCTGGAAATATGTGAAGAAATAAAGGATAAAAAAGGTCTTGCTAGCTGCTACAATAATCTCGGTATAACAGCCAAGAACCGAGGTAAGTACGAAGAGGCATTGAAGTATAAACTTAAGGCCCTTGATATTAAAACAACCGTGGGTGATAAGATGGGTCTGGCAAAGAGTCATAATAATATTGGAATCCTGTACGACGAACTTAATGATCCCGATCACGCCTTGAAACATTACAAGAAAGCCCTCGGTTTGTTTGAGGATGTCGGCGATAAGACGGGCGTTGCCTTTTCATACAACAATATCGGGGTCGTCTACGAAACAAAGGGGAATTTACACAAAGCCCTGGAATGCTATCTCAGGTCATTGCAGATAAAGGAAGAGATAGAAGACAGAAAAGGGATTGCCGATTCATACCTCAACATGGGTGGCATCCATGAAATACGTGAGGATTACAAAAACGCACGGGATTTTTTCACAAAGGCATTGAACATATTCGAGCAGTTAGGTGACAAGAGGGAATTGGCCGATACGTTGATAAGCCTCGGGTGCATTGATATGAAACTGGGAGAATACGACCGGGCATGCAAATTTCTACAGAAGGGACGCAGGATAGCCAACCAAATTATGGCAAAAAACAAGGAGATTGAAGGTTGCGAACACCTATCCGAACTATACGAAATCAAAGGGGACTTCAAGACATCGCTGTGGTATCTCAAGCGATTTATCGAGATTAAGGATGAAATCTTCAATGAGCGGAATGCCGAAAATATAGCCAGGCTACGTATCCAATTCGAGGTTGAAGCAAGTGATAAGGAAGCGGAAATATTAAGAGGTAAAAATGAAGAGCTGGAATCCGAGATTGCCAAAAGAGAGGTTGTTGAGAATGCCCTTAAAGAATCTGAAGAAAGGTATAGAAATCTCATCGAGAACTCTCCCGCGGGCATTGCCATTCACCGGAAGGGAAAGGTTGCATACGCCAATCCGGCAATACTTAGGATGTTAGGCTATGATTCGGCAGATACGGTAGTGGGGAAACCGGTCAAGGACTTCGTACATCCGAAGTACAGGGAGTTCGAGCGGCGGAATATCAGGGAAGTTGAGGCAAGAGAAGGCAAACCGGGAGACCTGAACGAAACACAATTACTCTGCAAAGACGGTACCGCCATTGACGTAGTCGAGATTGCTCAACGGATAACTTACAAGGATGAGCCTGCAATACAGGTGTATCTGTTAAACAACACCGAACGCAAGCGCGCGGAAAGAAAACTCAGGGAGCTTCAGGGGGATTTGGAAAGACAGGTAAGGGAACAAACCGCAGAACTCCTTGATAAAAATGAGGAATTGTGGAAAGAGATAACCGAGCGTAAGATAGCAGAAGAAGAATTAAGGGGAAGTGAAAAGAAGCACCGGTTACTGCTCGAAAGTATCACCTCGCCGGTATTGGCTCTT
>WJJO01000137.1 GCA_014729665.1 Caldifarciminota bacterium | reverse complement strand
GTTGGATATAACATACTCAAATTACCTGCGATAATAAAACCGCCATCCGAAGTCTGTTGACCACTCGAGGCATTATCATGATGCTCACCCCCAAAAGTTCTGGTCCACAATGTATCGCCAAGCGAATCGGTTCTAAGTAACCATACATCAGTTTGCCCTGCCCCGAAAGACTCCGTCTCTCCGACAATCATAAACCCGCCGTCTGAGGTCTGTTCTACCCAGTTCCCAGCGCTCATTCCACCCCACTTCTGGACCCACATGGTATCACCCAAAGAATCCACCTTTAACAACAGAAGCCTGCTTCCAGCAAACGGCTGGACCGAATCCCCGTCCGCGTATCCGGTCATGATGTACCCCCCATCCGTTGTCTGGTGAACACAGCTGGTATAGTCGTTCATTCCCTCTCCATATTTTTTTACCCACAGGCTGTCGCCCTCAACGTTCGTCTTCAATAGAAATACATCCTCGGAATAACCAAGATCAAGCGAACTGCTCCCTGCTAAAACATAGCCGCCATCAGTCGTTTGTTGAACGGAGCTTGCCCAGGAAAACCCTCCAATAAGGAGTTGTCAACGAACGATCACTATCCGTGAGGTGCTGGTTTCACCGATTGGTTTGATAAAGTAAACCCCTGACATTTGACCTTCACCCCGGATGATCTCACCTGATTGGAAAGACGAGGAAGGAAAGAACGGCATAAAAATCGAAACGCCCATCGATTGCGAGAAGTGGTCGCAGGGTGTTTACTTCGTTCGTGCGGTTCACGACAAGAACACTATACGTACGAAGAAGTTAGTGCTGTTAAAGTAAACGTCACGTAGTTCTACGGGAGGGAACCGCTCCTCCCGTATAACCTGAAAAAGAGAACCTTTTGACTTGACAGCGGGCGGATTCTACCTAAACTAATGCATGCCAGCACTTGCCAAATCGATTTACCTTGCGTTTAAGAAACCGAAACTGCAACAGCAGGTTTCATTCCTGAACGGATTCGATAAAGCCCGCAGCTTGCTAATGAGACTCGCCGAGAAATCACCTCATACACTTTTCTCGATATACACCGCTGCCGCGATGAAAGCGGAGAAGAAAAAAATGAAGATAACTGCAATCGCTCCACCTCAGGCTCAGATGCTTCTTGCTCCATTTGAAAGGCTTTTCGACGATGTTATAGAGGTTGCAGAAACCCCGAAATATGGTTCCAGGGAATTCAAATATCTGAAGGAATATCTGGACAAGAAAGGATTCGACGTTTTCTGCGATCTTGATTACAACCCCCTTTCTGAACTAGCAGTGCTTTCAAAAGCGAAATTGAGAATCGCCTATTTCAATGAGGGCCTGTACCCATTCTTTAATATACTATTCCGCGGTTCCGCAGATGAGAATCTTTTGGAGCGATTCACCCTTATTACCCGGTTGCTTTCGGGAAAGATAAAGATTGAACAGACCATGCCCAAGCCTAAAATCGAACAAACCCGGGTATCAGACTGGTTAAAAAGACACGGTATATTCAAGAATAAATCCTTCGTCATATCCTCCATAGCCCTGGATATGGAATCATTGAAGGGAATGCGCGTAATCCCACCGCAGGCATGGAAAGACGAATCGGATAAACTGAAAGCAGCCTTGTTTACCTCGGCGGCTTATTATGTCGGAGGTCTTGATAGGGGGTTTGAGATGTCTTATCTTATGGGAACGCCGTCAGTACTTGTGATTCCAGAAAAGGAAAAAGACCCCGGGCTTCCACCTTCGCCTTTTGTCAAATCGGTAATCCGGTCATCCCACCCTTCACCAGATTTAATAGAAGGGGCTATTTCGGGCAAAAAACAATAAAGCCTTCTTCTCATGTCGGGGAATGGAGAATCCGTCTTGATATATTCCTGGAGTGTTGATAGATGAATCTGCGCAGGTTCTTGCAAATATATGCCGTAGCCGGACTGCTCGTACTGGCCGTATTCTGGGCCTTCTACTCCCAGAGATTGATGCGGAAACTGCAGGAGGAAACCCTGTTCCGGTCAAGGTTGTATGCAAGCTACATAGAGGCCGCAGGCTTCAAGGAAGGCGGGATGATGCTCGAAAATCTTCTGTTCGAGGAAATAGTCAGCAAGATAGACTTCCCGGTAGTGATAACCGACGTGGAGGGTAATCCTCAAAGCTTCAGGAACGTCCCTGAAAAGGATACCCTGTCTGAAGCCCTTCCCGAATTCGTTGAGGACCTGGATAAACAGAGCAACCCAATCCCTATCCGTGCCGAAGTTCCACTCGTCGATACGGTTTCGGGC
>WJJO01000136.1 GCA_014729665.1 Caldifarciminota bacterium | reverse complement strand
GGTTGCATAAAGAAGCAAGCTATTTTGGAAAAGATAAAAAATGGACAGGAATCAGCAGACATAACAATTCACGAGTGGCTACATACTATTTTCGGAAAAGAAATACCGGATAACGAGGCGGAAGCTAAGAAATATCAAACTGAAAATGATATAGAAACCGGTCGATGGCTCGGTTGGTTCAAACACCTGCTCAATGAGAAATTAGATTTAGTGTCTGATGAGGAGTGTGACAACCACGGAGCTACCAGCTTCGCGTCAGGTCAATCCGAATAAACTCTGTGACTTCAGGAGGCAACTTCGTCGCCTTCACTCGCTGCGACCTGCGTCCGCAGCTCGTGTGTTCTCTGTGTTTTAAATAACCTTAAAATCTGCAAGTTTCTACTTGACATTCAGTTCACTTCCCCCGATAATAGCCGGATGGTCTGGGTAATCGTCATACTGGCGGTGATAGCCGTCGTCTGCGTCGTCTCGATCGAGATCAAGGTCAGGCACAAGCCGAGTCTAGAGGGCATCGAGGATGCTTCAGCGGTCAAGGCCTACGACCGACTGAGCCAGATGCCCCAGTTTGCGGCGATGCGGGGGATATTCGTAAATGAACTCAAAAGACACAATCCCAGTGGAATCCTGGCCGATGTGGGCTGCGGTCCCGGTTATCTCTTGAACGTTTTAGCCTCCAGATTCCCCCATCTTAATCTCCTCGGGGTGGACATATCACGGGAGATACTGGCCAAGGCACGCGATAACCTTACTTCATTTGCAAACATCGATTTCAAGTTGGCAGGTTCCCAGGGTCTGCCTTTTGCAGCCAACTCTCTCGATTTCGTGGTATCCACCCTGTCGCTGCACCACTGGTCAGAACCTTCAGCATCATTCCGGGAGTTCCACCGGGTTCTGAGACCCGAGGGCCAGTTTCTCATCTTCGATCTGCGGCGCAACCCCCCGATATTGTTTCATCTCTTGATGCGTGTGATTACTCCGCTGGTTGTACCGCGAGTCTTAACACGCATCGCAGAACCTTTGGGGTCGCTTCTGGCAAGTTTTACACCGGCTGAGGTCGAGGATATCATCAAGGGTACACCGTTTAGAGAATTTGAAGTCAAGAAGGGATTCTTCTGGCTTTTTGCATGGGGCAGGAAGGGATAAAAAAGGAGAAAGCATGAAAAAGAAAGTATCGTTTGGCGAAAGATTTCGCTATGCATTCGACAACGTCATGTCAAGGGGAACCGGGGCACTCATATTCTGGCTGGTTGTGATTACGGTCATCTTCGTTGCCCTGGTTTCAGGGGTTTTATTCCTCATAAGACTCGCTCCCGGTATGGGCTTCGACGCCCTGGTGTGGAAGGTATTGAATATGACCATCGATCCCGGTACAATCACGGGCGAGGATTTGGGCAACTGGCCCTACCTTCTTGCGATGCTGGGTGTAACCGTGGCAGGCATAGTCCTTTTATCGACCCTCATCGGTATCGTAACCACGGGCATAGACACCAGGCTTGCCGCACTTCGCAAGGGCCGCTCAAGGGTCATCGAACGCAACCATACCGTAATCCTGGGGTGGTCCGAACAGGTTTTTGCTACAATCTCAGAGATAGTCGAGGCTAACGCGAACCAGCCGCGCTCATCGATTGTCGTTTTAGCAGATAAGGATAAGGTCGAGATGGAGGACGAGATACGAACCAAGATTCCAAGGACCGGCCGCACAAAGATAATCTGCCGCACCGGGACGCCCATTGACACCGATGATCTGAGGATTGCACGTCTGGAGACCTCCCGTTCGGTAATCATCCTTTCCCCCGAGCACCGCGAACCAGACTCAGAGGTAATAAAGACCATTTTGGCCATAACCAACAATCCGGATAGGCGCGCCGAGCCCTATCACATCGTGGCAGAGATTCGCGATCCGCGCAATCTCGAGGTCGCGCGTATGGTCGCAAAGGACGAGGCGGAACTTCTTCTTGCATCCGATCTCGTCGCCCGAATCACGGCCCAGACCTGCCGCCAGACAGGTCTTTCTGTAGTATACGGAGAGCTTCTGGACTTCGAAGGTGATGAGATTTACTTCCATCGAGAGAGTGAAATCACGGGGAAGACCTTTGGCCAAGCCCTTTTCTGCTACGAGTCATCGGCAGTAATCGGCATCGTACCCGAAGACGGGGAGCCGAAACTCAATCCTGCAAAAGACTACGTGATCAAGGAGGGGGATCAGCTCATAGTCATCGCAGAGGACGACGATACCACCAAGCTGTCGGACATCTCAGACTACGGCATCGATGCCGGCGCAGTCGCAGAAGGAGAACCCTGCCAGGAGACGCCCGAAAAGATACTCATCCTGGGTTGGAACTGGCGCGCGGCCAACATCATCTGCCAGCTCGATAACTATGTTCCCCCCACCTCGAGCGTCCTCGTGGTCGCCGATACCGATAAGGCCGGGGCGGTTATCGAAAGTGAATGCAGGGACCTTAAGAATCTGGAGATTGCGTTCCGGAAAGGTGAAACCACCAGCCGCAGGCTTCTGGATGAACTGGATATGGGTGACTTCGATCACGTCGTTATCCTGTGCTACTCCGACAAGCTCTCGACCCAGGAGGCAGACGCCGAAACCCTGATTACCCTGCTCCACCTGCGAGACATCGCTGAAAAGAAAGGCCACACCTTCTCTATCGTATCCGAGATGCTGGATGAGCGCAACCGCAACCTTGCAGAGGTTACGAGGGTGGACGATTTCATCGTCTCCGATAAGATAATAAGCCAGATGCTCTCCCAGGTCTCCGAAAACAAGGCCTTAAACAAGGTATTCGAGGAGATATTCGATCCAGAGGGCGCCGAGATTTACCTTAAGCCCGCCTCTGACTACGTAAAGCTCGGCAGGGAGGTAAACTTCTACACGGTTATAGAGTCGGCCCGGAAAAGGGGCGAGGTTGCCTTCGGGTACAAGCTGGGGCGGTTCACAAACGATGCGGCGAAGATGTATGGCGTCGTGGTAAACCCAGAGAAGTCTGAAAAGATAACCTACGCAGGTGACGACAGGGTAATAGTGCTGGCGGAGGATTAAGACTTTTTGGACAATATCCAAAAAGTCTTGGCGCGGATTAGCCGAAAGCTAATCCGCGTGAATATCAATAAGTCATTAGATTTATTCAAGGACTGCGGAGCAGTTCTGCGAAAGAATAAGAGTGTAATAAACCTAAAAGAAGGAGTAGGTCATGAAAAAAAATAACAGACGCAGGGGTTGGGAAAAAGTGATACTGTGTGGTGCATTACTATTCTCGCTTGTACCGTCCGTTGCAAATGCTGCCATAGTATACAACTTACATAGTATCATATCGCCGGATTCGAGTATTGTATTTGAATTGCAACCTAAGAAAGGTCCAGGTCGCACCTTCAGGGAAGATAGTTTTCCAATTGAGATAATGTTCTACGATACTTTGAATATGCCTGAGCCAGGTGTGCCTTGCACACTTACTGTTGGTAGAAGGAAGTTTTCCTCTGTCTCCGATTCCAACGGCGTGGTTCTTTTTTGGCTTCCAAAAAGACTCTTGTCGAAGAAGATAACTTGTAACGCCTATCCCGATCACCGAATCGAAGGTCTCTATTTCTTATACTTCGGTATCATACTCGGTTCAGGTTTTGAAACCGGAGCAGGTCAGTTAGAAATCCGGGAGGAAGGTGTAAGGATTCTTTACCCCGAGGGTTTCACCGAAAAGGCGCAAGACATATTAACAGTCATGCTGGATGAGAGGAAGGTAATAGACAGCATCGCCGGGATAAGGCTCCATCCCTTGAAGATAATGCTCGTTGATGATAACGCACCCGGGATTTGCATTAATGGTTATGGTTTATCCCTGAAACAAGATAGTTCTTTTATTGCAGGTGAACTGTTTCATAATTTTCCACACGAATGGGTAGAGGTGTCATTAGACGTGAATTACGGTATCTACGAGGATACTATGAACCGCTGGATAGGCGATGGATTGGCAAATTATATTAATAAAGAAATTCGACAAGTGCTTTTACCCCATGACTCGTCTTGGGTAAATAAGCCAACTGCGGGCGCGTGGAATTATGACTGTTATGAAGGTAAGGTTTTCGACCTCAGGAGATGGACTATCGCAGGTGAGGACGATTCGGGTGGTGGAGGAGTGGGATGGCTCGGGTACGTGCTCGCACCTTTTTTCTGGGAAAACATAGTTAGAAAATCTGATAATAAACAGTTAATCGCCCAGTTTCTTGCCGAGTACGGAATGTCGGATGATAAAAGCCAGGATACCGCAATAGCAATACTCTCCCGGTTGAGCGTCCTGGACATCGGTAAGGAACTGGTAATATCGGGCGACGATTACAGGGAGTACGTTAGAAGCCAAAGCGTATACATAGCACCTAGAGGAGTCAGCGTTATCCCTGTTACGAAGTTTGATTTACCATTTAGCATGGGAGATAGCAGTCAAGAAGCCACATCACCCGTTCGGGTGGTCACCCTGGGGAATTACATGCTCGAGCGGCACGAAGTCTCCAACGCCCAATTCACTGAATTCTTAAATACAGTAGGCAGCCATGAAGATGGCGATGTTTTGTGGTTTTGACGTAGATAACAACACCGAGATTAATCTCAAAGAGGATATGTATCAGGTTGAGCCGGGCTATGAGAACTATCCCGTACGCTGGGTAACCTGGTACGGGGCAGAGGCTTACGCTGAGTGGGCAGGGAGAAGGCTTCCGACGGAAGCTGAATGGGAGTTTTCCGCCTCGACTGACGGAATGTATAAGTATCCATGGGACGACAGGAAATGGCATAGAGACTACTGCAACTGGGGAGAAGGGGGCAGACACGACGGCTTCGAGTTCACTGCTCCGGTTGATACTTTTCCGATGACAGTGAATAATCTCGAATGCCTCAACATGGTGGGCAACGTTTCGGAGTGGGTTGCCGACTGGTATGGGGCTTACAACCCGGCGGATACGATTAATCCAAAAGGCCCAGAGGACGGAACCCTAAAGGTCTATCGCGGTGGAAGCTGCGCGGACGGCAAAGTGTGGCAGACGTCACGTGCACGCAGGGGTGTAGATCCTGCTAAGGCTTCACCTTACATCGGTTTTCGCTGCGCGATGGATATACCAAAACCTGAAGATCAATAAGAGGTATCCAGAAGAAAGGGGATAATCGATAATGAGTACCG
>WJJO01000135.1 GCA_014729665.1 Caldifarciminota bacterium | reverse complement strand
GGGTACTCCTCCTCCCGAGTTTCTTAAGGTTCTGCCCGCACTTCTGATTGCCATTCCCCTCGGTGCGGCATTCCTGGTTCCTATTGTTCATAAGATATGGAAAAGACTTGCGGAGATACTTACTGGTATCGCAGTCGCAGCAACTCTTGGTCTTAGTATTTACCTGGTGCTTAATCTGGCTGAACCCGTTGTCTATCAATTCAGTGCGGGTAACTGGGAGTTTATCCAGAACGCAGTGCCTCTGGGGATTATATTCGTGGTGGATAAACTGGCGGCATTCATGCTGCTGGTTGTTTCGATACTCGTCTTTTTCTCCTATCTTTTTGCCACCAAGTACATGGATCACTTCACCGGACAGGGTAAGTTCTATACATTGTATCTCTTGATGTTTGTGGGTATGAACGGAGTAGTGATGACCGGGGATTTGTTTAACATGTTCGTGTTCATGGAGATTGCCGCCATATCCTCATATGCCCTGGTTGCATTCGGTACTGAACCCGAGGAGCTCGAAGCCGGATTCAAATATATGGTTATGGGTGAAATCGCAAGCCTTATGATACTTCTAGCAATCGCCTTTATCTATGCCTCAACCAGAACGCTTAATATGGCCGATTTGTCCAACGCCTTTGCCGTTATGCAAACTCAAATGGCTTCCGGGGGAAGTTTCCAGACCGGATTCTACTTTGTACTTGTTCTGCTCGTGTTCGGATTCGCACTAAAGGCCGCTTTGGCTCCTTTTATATCGTGGCTGCCGGACGCGCATCCTTCCGCGCCCGCACCCATATCCTCGCTGCTGTCCGGTGTTTTGATTAAGGTTCTTGGAGCCTATGCCCTTGCCAGGGTAATCTTTAATGTATACGGCTTTGTACGAGGCGGGGCAGGAGACCCATGGGTATTCAACGCCTTAATTATTCTGGGTACGGCATCCATAGCAGTCGGAGGATTATTAGCTCTTGTGCAGAAAGGGTATAAACGATTACTGGCCGACTCAAGTTTGTCACAGATAGGTTACATAGTTTTAGGCTTCGGCATAGGCAATATGTTTGCTGTTGTCGGTGCACTTGCTCATATCCTTGCCCATGCCTTGGGTAAGGGCTTGCTGTTCTTAACCTCGGGTTCGGTTGAATACCGTACCGGTGAGAAGGATATCAACAAACTGCCTAATGGATTGGGCAAGCAGATGCCCTGGACTTCCCTGTCTTACAACCTGGGTGCCCTTTCGGTTGCGGGGATGCCTCCTTTTATAGGCTTCTTCTCCAAGATGTTCATTATCCTAGGTGCACTACAGGCGGCAAATCTATTTACCCCGAATCCAGTGAAACCGGGTATGATTGTTATTGCATTGATAGCAGGCATATTTGCGGTAGTTACCTTGGGGTATCTATTAAAAATTACTAACAGTGTATTCTGGGGAAAAGGCGGCATGAAGGGACTTAAGGAAGCACCCTTCGTTATGGTCTTCTCGATGATTTGCCTTGTTGCCCTTCTTCTCGTAGGCGGAGTTACATTTGCTTGGCTTTATCCCAATCTCTTTCAACCCGCAGCAGAAGCCTTGCTCAAAGGGGTTAAGTACGCCGAGATCGTACTGCCTAAATTATCAATAGTCGCGGGAGCAGGAGGTTAATATGAGGCGAATCGCCCTGTTTGTTTTTGCCTACGGCCTATGGTTGCTATTGGCTTTACCGGTTAATCACTGGTCCGTGTACGCAATCGGAGGTGTTATAGCAATCCTTGCAGCGATTTTCTTCGGAGGTGAGTTTACCCACCGTCCATCCTCGTTCCTAAATCCCCGACGCTGGTTCTGGGCCGTTATCTATATACCCGTATTCCTCTGGCATATGTTGATAGCTAACCTCGATGTAGCCTTCCGTGTTCTTCATCCGCTCTGTCCGGTAAATCCCGGTATCGTCAAGGTTCAAACACACCTCAAGACCGATGTGGCCAAGGCATTCCTTGCAAATTCGATTACTCTTACACCCGGTACTATGACCGTAGACATCGATGAAGACATACTTTACGTACACTGGATTGATGTTATAAAAAATGGAGAAGATATCGAAGCGAATACTAAGGCCATAGTTGCGAAGTTCGAAAAGTATCTAAGGAGGATTTTCGAATGAGCGGATTGAATATATTGATTATTGTAATCATTGCAGTTCTGGCAATTGCGGCCGTGTTGTGTCTTTACCGGATTTTCCGGGGCCCGACTATCGCCGATCGTATGGTCGGGGTTGATATCATGGGGATCCTGTTTGTCGGTATAACAGCCCTAACAGGTATCGTCTACAAACTGTCTTTCCTCCTGGATGTTGCTATAGTACTTGCTTTAATCAGTTTTGTAGCTTCCATTGCCCTTGCAAAGTATCTGGAACGGAGGACATTAGATGATTGATTCTACCGGACTCATTGATACCTTGATTGATACGGCGACCACAATTGTAGATTCCGCAGTAGTTCATGCCGCATCGACTACGGCAGAACCCCTCGGTGCTATGGCAATCGTCGGCTATATTGTAATTACAGTTGGGGTATTGTTCGACTTGCTGGGTGCGGTCGGTTTGGTTCGGTTACCGGATATCTACAACCGCCTGCAGTCTTCGACAAAAAGCGTAACCTTAGGAACCTTCGGTATCATGATCGGTATATTAATAGTTGAAGGTTTTTCACCTATCGGGATCAAAGCGCTTATCTGCGGCGTATTCCTGCTTCTTACGGCACCGGTATCCGCCCACGCACTTTCAAGGGGATCACTGAGATTCGGTGCAAAGATGTGGAAAGGTACGGTAATTGATTCGTATGGTTCCGACAAACTGGGAGGACCGCAGATCGAAAGCAAGGAGAAAGAAGATGAAGTGGCCCAAGATACGTGAGTTAGGCGAAGCACTGCGATCGCTCTTCTCTTCGCCTTACACAAGCAAGTTTCCAAAGAAGGCAAGCCTGCCGCCTCCGCGTTTTCGCGGAACGATAGTGTTCGACGAAACAAAATGCATCGGATGTGGAGCCTGTGTAGAGGTTTGTCCTGCAAAAGCCAGGGCCCTGGAGGACGATGTGGAAAAGGGGATAAGGCATGTTGTTTATCTGAAGGATATGTGTATTTATTGTGGACAATGTGTTGCCTATTGCCCATGTCCGGGTGCTATCAGGCACACCTTAGATTACGATTTAAGCTTCACGGACAAAGAGGGTTACAAGGATTCTATCGACAAGGAACTTGTATTCTGTGAATTATGCGAAGCGGTAATAACCACGAAGGATCATCTGAACTGGATAGCCAGAAGGGTCGGCGAATTAGCCTATGCCAACCCTACGCTTATCCTGGCACGTCAACAGGAACTGTCGACTGTTGAGTTGGGTCCGACAGGCGAAGGTACGGAGCCTTATCGGAGCGGTCACCAGAGGTTATTGTGTCCGGATTGCAGACGTAAGGTGTGGCTTAATGAAATATGGGGATATTGAACCTGGAAAATATAAAAAAGCCGGCTGAAGGGCTGGTTTATTTGTAAACATTTCTATCAATCGTAGAATACATACCTAGTAGATATCCCTGAATACCTGAAAGACTACTAACTATTTTAACTGGACCAGCTTTTCCTTTGCGCGTTGGATATTCCTCGTTGCGTTCTGGTAGCCGGGATCGATTTTAAGAACCTGTTCCCAGTATCTCACCGCTTCTTGATAACGGTGGTTTGTGTAAGCTTGTACGCCTTGAAGGTAGATTTCATCAACATCTTTTTTCTGTAGTTTTGCCTTAATCCTTTCAAGGTAATTCTTTGCAGTCGAGTGATTCGGATCGAGACTTAGAACCGCATTGAAGGATTTCTGGGCCTTAACGTAATAACCGCGATTATAGTAATCGATTCCTTCGGATTGATACTGGGTGGAAAGCGTCTTTATCTTGGATCGATAAAGACTGATCTTCGACTTAATGGTTTGGTTTGCAGGCACCATTTTCTGTAAAGAGGAGGCCAGATTAAGTGCATCTCGCCACCGCCCCTGTTTTTCAAGTGTTTCTAATCGTCTCAATCCGTCTCCGACCGATTCAGTAATCTTCTGAGAGGTTTTTTGCTTGTATACCTTTACCGATTTCATCTTCGGGGCAAGTTTCTCGATTTGATTCCACGTTTCTTCAGCGCCCTTGTAGTCGCCACCCGCATATTGTTCGAGCCCTTTTTCGTAAAGGGCGTTTATTTCACCTGAATTTCTCAAAGAGGATGTTGATGAGAAAACTGACTGTGAGAATTTCTGTTGAGCCTCTGAGGCAAGTTTCTGAGCTTCTGAATCAGTTGAATCTATAGCAAGGGCGGCTTCGGCCTTGTTCATTGCCTCGAGGTAATCTTCCGATTGAATTGCCGCATTTGCCCCGGCCAGTAATGCCCTTAACTCCGAGGTTCGCTTCTCTTCTCTTACCCTCTGCAGCCAGTTGAGTGCCTCTTCATTGGTAGGATCCCACACGAGTGCAACATCGAAGGCGTGAATCGCCTCTTCGTAATCACCCTGGTTGTAGTAGTCGATACCTTGAGACTTGTAAGTATTGCTGGTTATACGGCTTTTTTCCTGTGCTTCTTTATCAATCGATGCGAGTCGCTCTTCAACCTCCTCTGTGGAAGCAACACTGAAAAGAACCGATATACCTATATGGGATGTACCTGGGTGCGGTAGTTTGTAATAACTTAATATTATCCTAAGGATATTCAGATCGGCGCCGGTTAATATGCCGAACCGGCCGTCGCTTCCCCAACCACCTCCTACCTCGAGAGGGAAATCTATTATTTCTTGCATGTCAAACAAGGCTGCCAAATGTACAGAACCGTCAAGGTTGGTGGTTTGAGCCTGCAGGAGATCACGGAGATGCATGTTTACTAGGAAATGGAAATAATATATACTGTAATCGATTCCAGCCTGGATATTAAACAACTCAAACCATCGAACGGCTGCTGCAATGGATATGTTCCCGGGAACGTCAGCAAGCTTAATACCCGGGATTGCTATACCGGTTGCAAAAGCCGGACTGAAATGTGTTTCATCCTGGGATATATTTTCCCTATAGCGCAATCCTAAACTTGCTCCGGCATGCAGAAAACCGAGTTTATATGCAGCTCCTGTAAGTAAACCCCTTGCACCTTCTTCATCCTGAAACCCAGCTATCCCTGCTCCGAAATCTCCCAAAGGTTGATTGTAGCCCATGAAGCCTATATTTGTGTAAGAGTCAAATATCTGAGGTATTATGTCCTGGAATTCGGTGGCGGTTCCGAACGTAAAACCTACAGGATTAAAGAGAAGGTTACGGTTAACCGTTCGAGTAAGTAGTGCAGGATTTACATACAAAGCTAGGGGTTGATCTGCAATCGTAACTGCGGCATCCGCAAGACCATTTGCCTTAGCCTCACCCAACGGCAAACTTATCAAAGAAAGCAATACCAGTATTTGCATGTGAAGATTATATACACGGTTCATTGTCGTGTCAATAGGGTAAATTCCCTATATTGCTGTAACGATATGGCTTATACTCATTTATTCCTAAGGAAAGGTACTGCTTTCAGGTTATTGCTGCGCAAGGTTGACAGCAGGGGAGAGGTTCATATGATTAGTTATTATGCAAATAGCTTATGATTGAATACAACCTTATTAAGAAAAGTCCGCAGACTGAGGCAAGGTTAGGTTCTCTAAAACTCCTACACGGAATCATACAAACCCCGGCATTCATGAGTGTCGCCACCTTGGGAACGGTTAAGGCCTTTACGCCCGATGAGGTGGCAGAACTGGGGGGACAGATAGTCGTTGCCAACTCCTACCATCTTTATCTGCGTCCGGGCACCGGGATAGTTAAGAAATCCGGTGGGTTATCGAAGTTTATGGGATGGAACAGACCTGTACTTACCGATTCCGGGGGGTTTCAGATCTATTCCATGACAGGCCTGGGCAAGGTTACAGATGAAGGGGTTACGTTCCAGTCTCATATTGACGGTTCCAGACATACCTTTACACCGCAGAAGGTTGTTGAAATTCAACGCGAACTGGATTCGGATATCTGGATGGTTCTTGATCAACCCGTGGGTTATCCTGCGGAATACCCAGAAGCGGTTCGCTCTCTCGAACGAACCAGCATATGGGCTGAACAATCGATACACACCGCAGGTGCAGAAAGTAGACTATTCGGGATAGTACAGGGTGCTACCTACGAAAACCTAAGGGAACGTTCAGCCAAAGAGCTAACAACTCTGCCGTTTAGGGGATTTGCAATAGGCGGCTTGTGTCTTGGGGAACCACCAGAATTAACATACAGGATTACTAACCAGGTCTCGTCGATCCTGCCGCAGGATAAACTCCGTTACGTAATGGGAGCGGGGTATCCTGAAGATATCCTGGAGATGGTCGGAGCGGGTATTGATCTTTTCGACTGCGTCCTTCCGACCCGTAACGGTCGTACAGGTTCCGCATTCACCCGAATCGGCCGCATAAATATCCGCAACGCCCGGTACAAGGATGATTTGACTCCGCTGGAAGATGAATGCGATTGCCCGGTATGCAAGAAGTACTCCCGCGCCTTCCTGCGTCATCTATTCATGGCCAAGGAGATCCTAGGTCCAAGGCTTCTTTCTATCCATAACCTTCACTTTTACTATACCTTAATGCGCGAGATCAGACAGGCAATAGGGGAGGGGAGGTTTGCCGAATATAAGCAAAACAGATTACAAGAGCTAAAAGGGGAGACAGTGAAATAATCAGAAGGGGAATTTGATAAGCTAAAAAACCGCGTTCCCCACCCTCAGTTTAAATTTTAAATAAAGATAAAACCCCACCCAGGATTGGGATTGAAATAGTAGGTTTTATTCTTCTCTGGTAACCTTCAGGAATATCCAGCCCAGAAACAGTGCCATTCCTATGCCGGACAATCCGCCAGTTATCAATCTCAGGATATTCGTGCTTTCCCAGGGAGTTAAAAGTTGAATAAGACCGTCAGCGATCATCGGAAGATTCAACGAGAGCGAAACAGGCAGCACGAACTTTAAAAAAGACCTTTGAGAAATCCAACTCCTTAAGCGTATAATAAATAATAGCGCTCCGGCAGGTATCAAGCTCAGATATGTAGCAAAACATCTTGTGCAAACACCCATCTTCTCCCCGAAAAGGAATAATGATCTGGACGGTATCTGGTGGCATGTAAGACCATAAAACCCGTAAAGAAAATGAGCTAATCCCTTGATATTTAAAAACTTAGCTAATGGAGCGAGTATGGTCCCGACAAGGAGTAGAAACATAACACCGAGAAATATAACCCATGCTATAGCCGGGTATCGAACGTCAACGTAGGATTTAGACACAAGCCATTATGGAGATTACCGGCTTTTTGTCAAGCCGGTGGACTTCTTTACTTACCATGTATTAAAGCTTGGATTGGACATCGGGCTATTGACAAACTGCCTTTGTTTGGGTAAAATAAGCGCGTAGGTTAAACTCAAACCAATAGGAGGAAATAGCGATGGTTGAATATCCTCAAGCAACAGATGAGCAAATCAAGGAAGGAAAAGGCTTAGCTTGGCTTTCCTACTTTAACTGGCTTTTTATTATCCCGCTTTTGGTTCACAAAGATAATCCTTTTAGTAGATGGCACGCAGTTCAGGGATTGACCCTGTTCATTGCCGAAGTTATCTGGATTATCCTTATGATTATCGTGGGCCCCATTATTGCCGCTATGGGAGGACCTCTCACGACAGGTGGCGCTATTTGTGGAACTATCTGGTTAATCGTAGGCATAATAGCTATAGTCATCATACTAGGG
>WJJO01000010.1 GCA_014729665.1 Caldifarciminota bacterium | reverse complement strand
GAATAAACTAGTAGAAATACTTATGAGGAAACCAAATTATGCTTAGTAGTTCGATACTAAACTATACAAGACCCAAACTTTTAATTATCAAATTGAATTTTTCAAGGATGAAATCCTTCGTATCTAAATTGTCAACCCATTTGGAATAGTCTAAAGATTGGCAATCTAATTCGATATTGGGTACTTGTGGTGATCGTAAGAATCGACCAAGCAGCCACTTTTCTTTTTCCTTTCTAGAATCCATTATTTCTTTCAGATACTTTTCTCTAAAGCTTAAGTAGTAGATAATATCAGGGATTGTCACAAGATATCTACAAAGATTTAACCAATCTGTTGCGGTCATTATGTGAATAAAACTATTGGTTGTTTCGTCCTTTTGTGATTTCCTTGCGTAACATTCCCTAGGGAAAACATAGAGTTTCGAATGATGCAAGACGATATAGTGTTTATTCTTCAAGGTTGAATAGCGAATTTTTCTTCTTTGCTTTCGTAAGTTCCAGAAATCTAATTCCTTTTCAGTTTCAAAGGTTCGTAATGATCCCATCATTTGATCAACTGCCTTACCAAGAATTTTTTCGTTGAACCATCTTATTTGCCGTTCCTCAGTAGGTTTTTTAGGTGTATCGCCTCTTTCTTTTATTTGAAAGAAAATTGCTGTATCACCGAGACAAATCAAACCGTCTGATACTTCCCGACTTGCTTTACCTTTCTGGATTTCTTTTGGAAAGAATGTGAATTCTTTGAGAAATAGGGTACTATTGAGTTCTCTGATTATTTCTTCTGCCGCAGATTCACGTTATATAATGTGGAATATTCTCCTCTATGTCAAGCTATACGCGATCACACAATCGAATAGCGAGTAACCTTGACAACCTCCACCTCGTAAGTAAGATTTTTGAAAACTCAGGCGTGTTGCCTGAAAATCACAGGAGGTCGTATTGCTCAGAAAAGTATTATATGTATGTTTTTCACTGGTAGCTATTGTAAGTTTCGCGGGCTGGGGCTGTGCCGAGATTAAGATACACGGCGGCATCGAGACTGACGAAAACATAACCAGACATAAGAACTACAGGCTGGAAATTGTAGTTGAAGATGCAGTGGGCAACTCGGATGTATGCTTTGCGTACTCGGATCTCACTCCGGGCAATCAAAGTATGGCTTACCGTACCGATTTCGAGGTGTCACACATGGACCGCAGCAGCATGATGACTATCAGGGTCAAGGTTTACGATCAGGAAACCGGGCAGTTGGTCGGCGAGAAGGAGTACTTCAGGTACCCGCCTGACGGTGACTGGAAGACCTGTCTGACCATTAACCTGGAGTCGATTTCTGTATTATATTCGGCATCATCAATTCCGACCGGCACGGCCAAGGGCACGATCGTTAACGGAAGCAACCAGCAGCCTGTCAACAACGTAAACGTGCACTCCTCACCGGGCATGGATACCAAGACCGATTCCAGCGGGCACTATTCAGTGGATAACATCCCAACCGGACCAACCGATATAGTAGTCAATGCCCCTGATCCTTCTTTCTTTCTCGAAGAGAATGAAGATTATTTGAGAACATGGCTGAATATCAACATGCCAGCCGACAGCGGCATCGTATCTCCTCCTATCTCCCTGATATCAAAGGAAGATTGGGATTCGCTTTCTGCTCACGTACAAGATTCTCTCGGAATTGAACAGTTGGTTTACAAGGCATTTGTATTCGGTAAGATACTGAATCAAGCAGGTGAACCAATACCTGATGTTGAAGTATCATTTGATCCTCCTTCAGGCGAAGCTGTCTACCTTGATCCGATGAATTGGGGATTTGCCGACAGGACAAAGATTCGCAACGGATTTCATCTCAGTGCCAGTTTTGCCGTTTTCAACGTGGACGTTCACGACTGGCCGGACTTCGACTACCGTATGGTTGCAGTTCACAGTGTTACCGGAGATACAATAGGCACATTCGAGGATATGGCCACTCCGCCGTTTGACTGGGCGGTAGTCCAGGCAGATATCTTTGCCGATGACGCTGTAGCTCCTTCTGCGGTTTCTGACCTTGCCAAGTCGGTTAATGGAAACGTTACCCTAACCTGGACCGCGCCCGGTGATGATGGAACCTCTGGACAAGCCTATGCTTACGACATTCGCTACTCAGATACCCCGATCGATGGTGACCTGTTCACCTGGTGGTGGGAAATCGCTGATGTCGAAGCTAATCCACCCTCGCCCGGCCCACCGGGTAGTACCGAGAACTTTGTGGTTTCTCAGGATGCCAGCTACTACATAATCAAGACTACTGACGAGTGCATGAACTGGTCTGGATTTTCCAATGTCGTTTCCGGAGTTGAAGAATCTCCAATATCCAGTACTCCGGAGGTTAAACTTGACGTGTCACCAATCTTCTCGGAAGATAACGTCCTTATCAAATACAGTATACCTCGAAAGTCTAACCTGAATCTCTCAATCTACACAGCAGACGGCCGCAAGGTTGCATCCCTTGAATCCGGCAGTCAACCTGATGGGATTCACACCGTAACCTGGGATTCTGCGGAGACCATGTCAGGGCTTTACTTCTGCAAGTTGGAGGTAGATGGGATGACATTGACCGAGAAGGTAGTACTTCTCAGGTAGTTCCGCATTAAAAAAGCCGCTGGACTTACCCTGAGGCAAGTATGTTGACTCCGTTCTCAACCTCTCTATACTCCGTTCGTGAAAAGATTTCCGCCCATCGCACTGTGCCAGATAGACTCAACGGTCGGAGACCTTTACGGCAACGCGCAAAAGATCATCAAATGGATAGGCAAGGCGACCGAAAAAGAGGCGGAACTAATCGTTTTCCCGGAGCTTTGCCTAACAGGCTGTCCGCCCGGGGGGTTGATTAGTAAAACCAGATTCCTTGAGGAGCAGAGACAGAGACTCGAAGAGATCGCAGCTGTCACCGGGGACAGACCGGTTATCGTCGGCTGTGTGGACTTCGAACCGAGAAAGGAGGTGAAGGGTAAGAACCTTTACGATCTTTCAGCACGTGTATCTGCCCGGTGGAAGCTATACAACGCAGCCGCCGTGCTCCGCAACGGAAAGATAGAACGCTATGTCCATAAAACGCCTAAGTCTAACGATACTTGTGGTTGTTACTTTGACAAACCAGAGGATGTTGGGGATTCGATTATTGCCCTAAAGGATGGAACCAGGACTTGCATAACAATCAGTGATTATCTGAGGGATGAGGATAGTCCAGAAACCGGGATGAAGGATGAGAAAGTGGACTTGATTGTTAATATATCCGCATCACCATTTTATGCGCGCAAGTTTACCTCAAGACTCGACTTACTGAGTCACAGGGCAAGGGAGTTAAAACTCCCGCTCGTTTACGTCAACGCGGTGGGAGGGCAGGACGATTTGATATTCGACGGGCGAAGTGCCGTAGTCGGTGAGAACGGCAGGATTGTAGGTTTCGCCAGAGGATTTGAAGAAGACCTGTTCATCTACTGTGGTGAGGATAAAGAGGCTAAACCTGATATTGACGAAACAGGTGATATATGGTCTGCATTAGTCCTCGGGATACGCGACTACGTACACAAGAACGGGTTTCAGAAAGTGATACTCGGCGTTTCCGGCGGTATCGACTCAGCACTCGTCGCATGTCTTGCAGCAGAGGCGCTTGGTTCGGAGAACGTTCTCGGGCTGGTGATGCCTTCCCGATACACATCAAAGTTCAGCCTAAGGGATGCGCTCCTTTTAACCAACAACCTGAGGATTGAAACCGAACCCATACCTATCGACGATCTGGTTGCCTCCTACAAGGGCAAACTCGAATCCCACATGGACGTCTCGAAGCCTGACGTTACCGTGCAGAACATACAGGCGCGCATAAGGGGGAATCTCTTGATGGCGTTTTCGAACAAGTTCGGTCACCTTCTTCTCGCAACCGGTAATAAGAGTGAGTTTGCAATGGGATACGCAACCCTTTACGGCGACATGTGCGGAGGCCTTGCCCCTATTGGGGACGTTCCAAAAACCTGCGTCTACGAGCTAGCAAACTGGTTCAACAACCGTGAAGGTACCGACCAGATACCCTCAGGTATCCTGGAACGTGCACCCTCTGCCGAGCTTGCACCCGGGCAGCGCGATCAAGACGACCTTCCGCCCTACGAACTCCTCGACAAGGTACTCGAACTGTATTTGGAAGAGGGCCTTTCATCCGCTGAGATAGCGGAAAAGGGATTCGATAGGGATACAGTGGAGTTTATAATCAACCGGATCGATCATGCCGAGTACAAGAGGATACAGGCCCCGGTCATCCTCAAGATAACCCCGCACGAATATGGTCACAGGATGCCCGTGACGAACCGGTACGGGTTGTAAATTATGGGGATCAACGTCAAGAAGATATCTCTATTCCTGTCAGTTGTTCTGATCCCGGGATTTGCTCAGCCTGACGTCAAGCTCACGCGAGACCTGAATCCAAACCCGAATTACGTTTCGTATCGGGAATGGTGTAGTATGCATCCTGAGATGGGGAGTCTTGAGGGCGGCCCGTGTGTGTTTGCTAAAACCTCACAAGGACACCTTTCTGCAGGCGAGGGGCTCATAGCCCTGGTCGTTGCCTCCAGCCTTGCCGAGGACTTTGAGACTCAATTAAATCAATACGCACAGGACCTTACCTCGGAGGGTTACACGGTCGAGACAAGCACCTACTCCACCGCAGGTACGGTTGAGGAGTTGAGGGAATACCTCGCCTCGAGGCGTAACTCGGGATTGGAAGGCGCAGTTCTCGTGGGCGAGATTCCGGTTGCATGGTTTCAGCTCAACCGATTGGAACGACAACGGGGTATTCGATCCTGAGGAGGATTGGTACGAGGAGTTCCCTTGCGATCTTTATCTGGCGGACCTTGACGGCGATTGGTCGGACGATTCGATTTATGCGGGCGAAGGCCCCATGACTGAAGGCTCGGACGGTATATACGATACGCATATCGGAACTCGAGAGCCTGAGATCTGGGTTTCAAGGATAGATGCCTCACGTATTACCTACAGGTCACAACTCGAAATTTACTCCGACTACTTCGACAGGATACACAGTTATCGGATAGGTGAGTTTGTTCTCCCTTCGAAGGGACTTTTTTACATAGACCAGGATTGGCACGAGGGATTTACAGAGTCGGAAATGTACCGGTTGTCGGATATCTACGAGGAGATCCGCGACACCATGATAACCGATACCCGCGACTATACATCCAGGATCAGGAGAGATGGCCTTTATCTGACGGTATGCGTTCACTCCGGACCGGACGCCCACTATTTTCATGAAGTCAACGAAAAATATCCGGATATCATGTACAACTGGGAGTTGTATTACCAACAACCCCAGTTCGGGTTCTACAACCTTTTTGCCTGCTCCAACTGCCGCTGGGTTGAGCCCAACAGCATGGGTTCCATCTACAGCCTTCTCGGAAACGGTCTTGCCGTGGTGGGATCCGCGAAGACCGGGTCAATGTTATTTTTCTCAAACTTCAATATACCACTCTCGAATGGTGTAAGCTGGGGTGAGTCGTTCAGGCTGTGGACAAATAACTGGCTTGAGTATTACGGAGACTCCAGGTCTTTGCGTTCCTGGTTTATGGGGATGTGCCTTTTGGGAGACGGGAGCCTTCAGGTCAAAGGTGGTGCAGGAATCGAAGAGGATTCAGTCGATGCGGTTTCTCCAATCATGCTCGAAACCGAGGTACTTTCCGGTACGGTAAGACTTACTCTCCCACAATCTGCAAAGACGGTCATTGAAGTATACGACGCCTCCGGAAGAATAACCGCTACCCTCTGCAATGAAGTCCTCAGCGAAGGTCAACACTCCTTCTCCTTCGATGCACTGGCAGGGGTTTACTTCGTGAGGGTAAGTACGCCGGATGAATTAGTAGTCAATAAAATAGTTATTACGGACTGATTCAGTAGCTATTGGTTTAATCATCTAGGTCTAGGTTTATAATCTGGATAACAAACACTTGAGACGATTGTTCCACCCTTTGAAACCAAAAGGAATCCTGGAGTCCTTTTGAGAAGGTACTTAATTCGTTCAATATCTATATTGACTAGTACGGATATGTCTAGAGTTTCTCGGGTAAGCCATGAAAACGCCTCCAGTTCTTCAATAAAAGGGTGCGTATAAACTATAGTTAAGTCGAAGTGAACCGTATCCCTAACGAATTTTTTGTGCTTCTTCTAGGGTTGTTTTTAAACCACAGTCCTGTGGTCTAGAAAAAAGAATAACATGGTGCTTTTCGTATGTTAACGAGTCTAATAATAAATAATCGCAGCTGTCGGAAGAAAGCATTTTAAATGTATCAAGATTAGAAATATATTGTCTGGATTTGACCTTTTGAGGCTTTGAAGTAGTACTTGGTTCTAGTTTCTTTGACCGAACTGTTCTTCTTTCACTTGTTTCATTGGGTAAGAAAGAACTTACTGACCACCCCCTTTTTTCCTCTAGCTCATGATAAGAAACGATACTATATTTCCCCAGTACAACAGAAATATCATCTTTGCTCTCCTCGAGGTAAATACCTGAAGAATCAGCAAATAGAAAACGTTTATCAGTAGATGCGTAACCAAGGTATTCGATTTTATCCTGCGAATAAGAATACATGTCCAGATAATACGTTGGATAACATATTCTAGGCACAATCAAACGATTATCCGAGTATTCATAAACAGGATATGAATAAGTCCATGTTGACAGCCATTCCTCACCTTCTTCATTTAGGTAAGTACACCCAGCCGGGTGGAAATCCTCGTCATCGAAGCTATCAGCCTCCATAAGTGATCGATAATGAGGTGGTACTAAATCTGTCGATATTATTGAGCCCTT
>WJJO01000134.1 GCA_014729665.1 Caldifarciminota bacterium | reverse complement strand
GTCTTGCCTCTAATCTCGAAGCGCATATCAAAGGGGCCGACCTCCTTTTGATCGAGGCAACCCTTGATGAACCTGGCGGTGATATTGAACAACGAGTACACCTTTCAGCAACGAATGCTAAGAGGCTCTCAAGGCTTGCAAAAAAATCATTCATCATTCACCGTCCGTAATAAATGTTCCTTGACGAACGCTTAATTACAGATAAACTAAACTCAAAAACCTGGAGGTTTCTTGATTATTGCCGAATCCGTATTAATACTGACGTTAGCCGCAATGACCAATCCTGTCCTGAACTGCACATCTTATCAAGTATCGGGGATACTTGTTCGGGAAGCCTTTCCAGGACATATCTCACCTGATTTCCGTAGTTTTTTCCTAAGTATGGAAGATGAAGATGGAATGGAGAAGATATACTGCCTGAAGCAAGGTTTTATCGGCAAACGTTGGAAAAGCCCTGAACCTTTGCAGGGCAGGATTAACGAATACCGATCGATAACCGACACCACCGGTGAAATGAAGGTGATTAATAATTCTCATCCCTGCTTAACAGCCGATGAACTAACCATGGTTTATGTAAGGAATCACACCGATGAATGGGAGGGCAACGATCTATGGATTGCAACACGTTCATCTAAAAAGGAGCCTTTCGAGGAGTTGCGGCCTATTACCGAATTTAATACCGACTCTTGCTCAGAGGCCTATCCTTTCATCAATGCCGACGGTTCAAGGCTCTACTATACCGCCGATGACCGTATCGTGGTCTCTGAATTCAACGAAGAAAAGAGCCTTTTCGAAAAACCCGACACCCTCACGCAGCCATCTGAAAGACCTATCGTTTCCTGCTGCCTTACACCTGATGAGAAAACGATTCTCCTTACAGACTACGACGGAACTATACTAAAGACTCGAAGTACATCTGTAGAATATCGTCTCGAAGCGCCGGATACCATAATCATACCTGAGAAGCTGGACTTTATCTCCTCCCCATCCCTTGTAGATAACGGCGAACTTTACCTTTACGCCTCGATTGATCAGGATGACTACATCGAAATCATAAGATCGGATATCACCGATTGGGACAAGCGCGCAAGGAAGAAAACGAAGATTCCTTTACCTGACCCCTATTCGGAGGGGATTGAAACGGCTGGATTTATCCTTATACTGACCCCTAAAGGAGACGAATGATGTTTGCAAAGATATTTACCTATTCCTGGCACTGGATCGTAAAACCCGGTCAGGCCACCGAAAACCTTCTCTACGAAGATAAGAGGGCGCAAATAGGCTTCTGGACAATCCTCATCTTCGCTTTTTTGTACTCGATTACGGCACTCATACTTTGGCTTACGGGATTCCAACCATTTTTCAAGACCGTTCTGCCCATACCGGACGAATCCTACTACCTCTGGCAGACCTTCTTTACAATCCCCTGGGGAATAGCAACCTGGTTTCTTACAGGGGCTGTAATCCACCTGTGGAACCGCATATTCACCAAACAGCGCAGGCTTTCCGATATCCTCGGTCATATAGGATACGCCTTCGCAATACCATGGTTCTTCTTTACCTGGCTGCCTGAAACCTTCGTAGCCCCGTTCCTCGGCCAATGGGGCTTCCCGCCCTGGCCGATGTGGATAGAGTTCATCCGTATTATTATACCCGCGGTATGGATGGGGACCCTATTCTACATCGCCGTATATAAGGTCTATGAAGCCAGATGGCTGAGGTCGTTGACCTCTGCGTTCCTGGGAACTGCGGTCTTGGTGGTTATGTTCTTTTTGTTCCTGAGGTAATCGTTAACACAAATCTTCGGGCATAATCTCATAACGTTTTTGCAATATAGTTTTTTTATCGCAGTCAGGCGATATCTTTCCCCTCTTCCTCGACCGTTAAAACGGCTTTTACCAGATAAAAGAGACTGTCGTCGTGGCCTTCAATTATTGCAAAAAGAACCCTTAGAGGAAATCGGCATCTTTTGCAGTGACGATCGAGTGCGTATTCCAGGTAGATTGACATCCTTTTCCCCAACACGTTTGAGTCTATCTTCTGAAGCGGGAACGCCAACCTGAAAAGCTCCCTTGTATCTTTATCGAACACACTCTCCTGATTAAGGGCTAAATGAGCCTTCTTGAAATCACGACGAGTCAGGATATGTTCCTTTGAACAAATCGGGCATCTTAAGGCCGTTTTACCCCGGTTGCCTGAAACCGGTATATTCAAAAGACTGAAGTAAGGTTTGGGTTTGAGACGAACGGCTTTCATTCGAATTTGTTTATTCGTTCCCCGGATGTTTCATTAATTCCTTTCTGAAATCTGAAAAGCCGGTAACGACGTATTCAAAAGCTTGAATCGATTCGTCGTAGGAGGCTTGTGTCTGGGCGGAAAGGGATATTATCGCCACCTGTTTGCCGAGTCTTATGTAGGCAACACGTTCATTCACAGGATAATCCGAGTCGGCAGGATCAAACTCCCTGACGACAGCAGTAATGCTGTCGGAAGT
>WJJO01000133.1 GCA_014729665.1 Caldifarciminota bacterium | reverse complement strand
GGCATGAGTAACGATAAACAGGGTGGAAGACCCTGTCGCCGCAAGACTAAGGGTTCCTCGATCGATGTTAATCAGATCAGGGTCAGTCGGGCCCTAAGGCGCAGCCGAGAGGCGAAGCCGATGGCAAACGGGTTAATATTCCCGTACCGGTTATAAACCGTTATGAGCTATGGGGGGACGCAGGCAGTAGAGACGATCCACCTGTTGGATGGTGGTCTAACTCCGGAGGGTGGTCCGTAGGCAAATCCGCGGGCCCGAGCCCAAAGGAGGAGTGGTAGGCCTTGTGCCGCAAACTCGTCTCGAAAACCTGCCGAGAAAAGCCTCTATGCCAGGTTTATAGCCGACCGTACCGTAAACCGACACAGGTAGGCGAGGAGAGAATCCTAAGGCGCTCGAGTGATGCTCCGTTAAGGAACTCGGCAAATTGATCCCGTAACTTCGGAAGAAGGGATGCCTTCCCGGGCAAGTTAACTCGTTTGGCAAGTTCGGGAAGGTCGCAGAAACCAGGCCCCGCCGACTGTTTACCAAAAACACAGGGCTCTGCTAAGTCGTAAGACGACGTATAGGGCCTGACGCCTGCCCGGTGCCGGAAGGTTAAGGAAGGGGGTCACTCTCCTTCGGGAGACGAAGCTTCCGACCGAAGCCCCGGCAAACGGCGGCCGTAACTCTAACGGTCCTAAGGTAGCGAAATTCCTTGTCGGGTAAGTTCCGACCCGCACGAATGGCGTAACGAGTGGGGCGCCGTCTCAACGGAGTGCTCGGCGAAATTGTAGTGGCGGTGAAGATGCCGCCTACCCGCGATTGGACAAAAAGACCCCGTGAACCTTTACTGTAACTTGGCATTGGGTTTTGGCCATTCATGTGTAGTATAGGTGGGAGGCTTTGAAGCCTGGACGCTAGTCTGGGTGGAGCCACTAGTGAAATACCACCCTTGGATTGTTGGAGCTCTAATCCATGCATACACAGCTGGAGACAGTGCCAGGCGGGCAGTTTGACTGGGGCGGTTGCCTCCTAAAATGTAACGGAGGCGTTCAAAGGTTCGCTCAGCACGGACGGTAACCGTGTATGGAGTGTAAGGGCACAAGCGAGCCTGACTGTGAGGCCGACGGGCCAAGCAGACGCGAAAGCGGGACCTAGTGACCCGGTGGTCCCTTGTGGAAGGGCCATCGCTCATCGGATAAAAGGTACTCCGGGGATAACAGGCTAATACCACCCGATAGTCCTCATAGACGGTGGTGTTTGGCACCTCGATGTCGGCTCAGCGCATCCTGGGGCTGAAGAAGGTCCCAAGGGTTGGTCTGTTCGCCCATTAAAGCGCTACGTGAGCTGGGTTCAGAACGTCGTGAGACAGTTCGGTCTCTATCCATCGTGGGCGCAGGAGACTTGAGAGGAGCTGTCCCTAGTATGAGAAGACCGGGATGGACGCACCTCTGGTGTGCCGGTTGTCGCGCCAGCGGCATTGCCGGGTAGCTATGTGCGGAACGGATAACCGCTGAAAGCATCTAAGCGGGAAGCCAACCTCAAGATCAGGTCTCCCGAGGACTTTGTGCCTCCTAAAGGCCGCTCGAAGACTACGAGTTTGATAGGCCACAGGTGTAAGTGCAGTGATGTATTTAGCCGAGTGGTACTAATTGGCCGTGAGACTTGAACTTCTCTGCAAGTACTCCCTCCCTATTTTTGACAATAGAGTTAAACACCCCCGCCTTTCGGCGGGGGTGTTTTTTACTCCAAGCAGATACTTCGTATCTGCTTGGGGATCCCGGAATAATACTATGTAACAACTAAGATACACCGAATGAACTTGTAGTCGAAACGGTTCCCAATCCCATTTGACAAACCCCCATCCATGCATACACTCTGCTAATGTGTGGGATTTCTTCGGGCGTATCCGGAGTGCAATCCCCCACAGCTCAGCGTGTTGCGTGTCGAGAGGGTAGTCGAGGGGTGACGTAATACCCGGGTGATGTTTTACGGAGCCCGTCTGGTTCAAGGCGTCCCGGTCGGGGAATCATGCAAACTAGAAAGGCCATGAGCCAGAAAGGAGCAAGTATGGCGAGAAAGCCAGGCGTATTAATCGCGGCAGTCCTATTGATAATCCCAATACTCACTATCGCGTGTTCGCAGGAAGAGGGGGAGCCTACCCCGAATCCTGCAACCATGACAATTAATCATCTCTGTACTGATTTGTCCCAGATCCCGGACGAATGGATAGATTCGGCGCAGGCCAATCTAAAGGTCCACTACGCGCATACCTCGCACGGCAGTCAGCTGACCACAGGCCTTCAGCGAATCGAGGATTCTGACGCGAAGTACAGTCAGACCAGACAGACCAACAACCTACCCGTCGAGGATGGAGCGCTCTGCATATTCGACGGTCAGGAGACAGAAACTTACATTACACCTGAGTTGTACTGGCAGGTTGAAGGTGGTATGAATCTGACACGGGACGTTCTCGACAACAATCCGGAGATTAACGTATCGATGTGATCGTGGTGCTGTCAGCTCTACAGCTACAACGAGGGTCAGGTCGAGGCCTACCTGGATTCGATTTCCCAGCTCGAGAGTGAGTACCCGGAAGTGAGCTTCGTGTACATGACGTGCAACTGTCAGGCAACGGGTTCACAGGGCTACAACTGCTTTATGCGCGACGAACAGATCCGCACCTACTGCGAGACTAACGAGAAGGTGTTTTTCGACTTTGCAGACCTGGACGCCCACTGGTACAACGGGTCGGCCTGGGAGCATTCGACATACGACCATGAAGGGACAGACGTAGACGTTGAACACGAGCAGTTTAACGGCAACGAGGCAGGTCATACAACCTATGAAAGCTGCGAGCAGAAAGGCAGGGCAGTATGGTGGATGATGGCCAGGCTCGCAGGCTGGGACGGCGGAGCTTCGGCATCGGAGCAAGCAAAACTGACCTCGACTTACTCTCTATCCAGTAATCTCAATACCATTAACTATACCGTACCCCGGCAAAGCAATGTGGAGATATCAATCTACGATATAGACGGCAGGCTGGTACGCACCCTGGTTTGCGGTACGGTTGATCCCGGATTTCACTCGCTTTCCTGGGACGGTAAGGACAGAAACGGAAGCAAGGTAAGCAAAGGGGTCTACATATCCCGGCTGGAATCATCGGGGACTGTTCGGGCTAAGTCAAAGGTTCTTTTGTTGAATTAGGTATTAACCTGGAATCTTGATGCCGGCTCTGTCAATTGACAGGGCCGGTAATTTGCATTCTATACAATTTAACAGTTAACGGTTTGGATTTGACACCTAATACACGAGGGGTAGAATAAAGCCTATGATTGAAAAGGTGGATAGGTGCCCGCAGGTTTTTATCACCGAGATTGAGATATCCAGGAGACTGCTTTCAGGGATATTTGAGAGGTCTCTCGAGTGCATTATTCCACGCAAACAAGAAGTCAACGAGATGAACTACTTTCCCATCCAGGATTGCGATACCGGCGATAACCTGGCATTGACACTCAAGACTATCGTCCGCGGGATAAAAAGGTCCGACCACTGTCCCAAAAGGGAATTGATTGAACTGCTGCAGGAAGAGATACTTCTCGATTCGGCAAGAGGAAACGCCGGTATGATATTCACCGGCTGGTTTTCCGGTTTCCTCGACTACCTTGCCGAAGAGATGGTTCTGAATACCTCGAGCCTGGGGTTAGCCATGGAAAGGGGGGAGAAGCGGGGATATGAGGTTTTTACACGGCCCCGAAAGGGTACCATCCTGGATACAATCTCGGTTTCTACCCAGGTAGCTCTTTCGAATAATCACAATCAGCGGAATCTTGTTTCCGTCTTCGAGATAATCGTCGAACAGGCAAGGAAGGCCCTGGAACATACTACAGAAGAGTTGAGCGAACTCTTGAAGGATAATAAAACATCACAGGAGATTGCGGAGCTTCAGGAAAACAAGGTCGTAGATGCGGGGGCACTAGGTTTTTATCTGTTCCTTACCGGCTTCAAGGCGGCACTCGAAGAGATGACTGCCGAGAGGGGAGGCGCCGTAGTAGTTATTGAAGGAGATGAGAATCTCGAGAAGTCAATCATCCAGGGTGCGTTGATGGGTTTCGGCGACAGTCTTGACATCCGCATATCTCCGTCTGGAAGGAGGGCTGCCGTTCATATTCACACCGACCATCCTTTATCTATATTAAAAGCGGCATCCAAATTCGGCAATATAACCGAGTTCAGGATCGAGGACCTTTCGGAGGACGGGGCGTGAGCGTAGGAATAGTAACCGACGATGCATCAAATATTCCCCGTGATTTAACCAAAGAACTCGATATCGAGGTGGTTGAGTATCCTGTCTGGTTCCCGGACGAAGATATTAACATCGAGACCCCGGAAGAGATATACAAACAGATGAGGGAAAAGGAGATGACAGCCAAGACTTCGGCACCTCCTCCTGTCAGGTTCAAGAGGGCATACCAGAAGCAGTTAGCTAAATACGATCACGTACTTGTCATTCTTCTGTACAAGGAATTTTCAGGAACTTACGATTCTGCCGAAAACGCGTGGGATAGATTAGATGATACCTCAAGAAATCGGGTAACCCTTTTTGATTCGACCCTTGCCTCGGTGGCGGAGGGTCTCGTGGTTTTGAAGGCCCACGAGCTGACCAAAACCGATATGGGACCTGCAGATATCGTTTCGAACCTCGAGGAATTCAAGCTTAGTGTAAAACTGTTTGCATTTATCGAGGACCTCAAATGGTTAATAAAGGGAGGAAGACTGCGAGAACCCTGGGCAGGGCCTGCTCTCGCCTTGCAGAAGGCCGGTGTACGCCCGGCAATCGGGATTGCCAACGGGCAGGTTAAAATGACCGGCCTTAAGGTTACGGGGAAGGATTATATCAAGGCCATGCTTAAAGAACTTTCAAGACTTTCGAGGAAGAAACCGTTGACGGCGGCTGTTGCTCATGCCGGTCTTCCCCAAGAGTCATTAATGAGACTGAAGCAGGGGATAAAGGGTATGGATGTCGAACTTCTCTTTACTGCCCAGCTGACTCCTTTGATAGGTTCGCATACGGGTCCGGGTACTATAATGGTCGCATATAATTACTGACCAGTTTATCTATTATATATGAAGAAGCAGGTATCCGAAGGTGGGCAGATCAATACGATTATCCCGTCCTCTGAAAGTCATACAGCTTGACAGTTAGGCTGTGTTGTGTATTTTTTCATAAATCTAAATTAAAGGAGTCAGACATTGGAAGTATGCATACCCTTTCTGATTATTATCGGAGCGGTAATTGTCCTTATTGCACCGATATTCATCGTTGCCGGGGTGAGTTCCGCAAGAAGGAAGAAGTTCAGGCAGATGATTATAGAAACAAAGCAGGATATCCTTCGTCGTGGCAAGTATTTTCCTGTTCGTTACGCTTCGAGCAAGAAGTATCACTCCTTCTTCAAGTTCTTTCCATGGGAGACGTCGGGTGTAATTTATGCCGACGAACGGGAGATAATCTTCTTTGCAGCGAAGATTAAAGGTGAACAGAATGTAGAACTTCATTTCAGGCGAGGTGACTTTACGGTTGAGTACGTTGGAACGGAGAATTTCTTTACAAACGGATTCGTTACATGGTTCTGCATCAAGACCTACGAAGACAAACATTACTTCACCTCGGAAACCGGGGCAACTATATTCGGTTCAGGCACATCCACGCGTGATATCTACAACGGGCTGCTCGAGGCGGTCGAACCACATCAACAATAACAGATCGAATTTATAAAGGTCAATTTGATTGACATTTAGTCTTAACCCGCTTAAAATGCAGGATGCCACATCCTGAGGTTCCTTCGGATCGTGGGGAGTTCTATGGGGCCGTAGCGGAATGGGTCTTGAATGCTTACGATAAAGACCGTTACCAAAGATTCAAAGAAACGCTGCATCCTCAGTTAGCTGAACGTCTGGAGAACGCAGATCCCGCAGAATGGTATCCTGTCGAAGATTCAAGGGTAATGTATGAACGGATAGTGGCCTCTTTCGGGAAGGATTCTCTGGTCAGTTTCATCCGTTTCTACGTCTCGAGGGCTATACATGGTTTCATCCGGGGATTAGTTTCTTTCATTCCGCCTCTCGGTCTGGCTAAACGGGCGCTTGCATTATGGAACAGGTTCCATTCAACAGGAAGACCGGAGATTGAGATGATAGATAAAAATCACGGTATCATAACACTTTTCGATTGGGATTACAGTCCCATTCACTGCAAGGTTCACGCCCTGTGGTTTGCAGAGCTTATAAGGACTGCAGGGGGTAAGAACCCGGTTGTCGAACACACTCACTGTGTTCATCGCGGAGATGAGTTCTGCCGCTGGGAGGTTGGTTTTGAGTAAACCACCCGGTCCCCGTCACGTCAGGGGTGTGTTTCTTAAATTTGTCAGGGAATGGATGGCAGAAAACTACGGTGAAGACTTTTATAAAAACTTCAAAACCTCTCTTACAGATGATCAGGCTGAACTTCTGGATAACGTTGAACGAGCAGGATGGTATCCTGCAGATCAGGTTTTTGCTATTTTAGAAAAAAATATCGAACTGGTAGGTGAAGAGAATATCGAAAAGATGGTAAGGGCAAATATCCAAAAAAGCGTTTCCGGTTTCCTGAAAGGACTGGCGTCTTTTGCGTCTCCTGCAAATCTTGCCAAGCGGGCCCCGGCATTCTGGAAAAGGATGTATTCCTCGGGCAGACTCCAGACTGACAAGATATCTCCGAAGGAGATAAACGTAACAGTATACGACTGGAAGGGGATAAGGTTCGGCTGCAGGATAATAGAAATCTGGCTGGAGGAGATGATTTCACTTACAGGGGTAAAGAAATACAGTATTGAGGAAACCCACTGCGTTTTCGAAGGTGATGAGTTCTGCAGGTGGAAGGTAAAGATTCTTCAATGAAGACTCGATTCTTAACAGGAGCACTCAAGGTCAGAGGATTGATGTATGCCGCGGCTTCAAGGTGGACCGCGGAACAATTCGGGGATGATAAACTCGAGAAGTTCCTGGAAACACTTCCGGATGAGTATCGAAATATCCTCAATAACTACGACAAGAAGGAATGGTATCCTGCAAAGGGCGCTTTTATTGTTTATGATCACCTGATTACCTTTCTGGCCGATGTCATGACCGAGACCGAAGTATTTGAAGGCATTACGAATTTCATGTTTCCACAGGCTATTACTGGATTCATGAAGGGACTTCTTTCTTTCCTTACCCCGGCCCGGCTGACCAGGAGGGCAACCTCTTTCTGACTTCGCGTACATTCCCGGGGTAGAATCGAAAACATCGAAGGAGAAAACAATCAATTCAGAGTCATACTCCACGATTGGGGCGTTCACCGCACCAGTTGTCTTATCTTCGCAGGTTGGCTGAAACAACTGGTAACATACACGGGGGCCAAGGAAGTTCAAGTAAAGGAGATCAACTGCTCTCTTATCTCTCCGGGACCATGCCAGTGGCTGGCCGAGTACAAGCCTTGATTTACTTAACCGTTTAAATAATTAAGCCGCTTGACAAACTTCATATCCGGCCTAAACTGGTACGGAGGCAAAAATGGCTTTATCCGAATCGATCTTTCAGGTTCGCGGGGTTCTTTACGCAGCCGTAAGGGGGTGGATTCGGGAGAATTTTAGTAATGAACGCTACCTTGACTTCCTGGGAAACCTGCCAAAGAACCTGTACGAACGGATGGTGATATTTGAAGCGGAAGAGTGGTATCCTGCACAAGATGTGTATCCTGTCTACGAATATCTTATCGAGTATCTGAGACCTGAGATGAGTGAAGCTGAGATAATAAAAGACATTGTAGGATACATGTTTAAAAAAAGCGTGACAGGATTTCTAAGAACCCTGGTTGCTTTTCTATCTCCTTCCAACCTGATTAAGCGTGCAACATCATTCTGGCTGCAGGTTCATTCACAAGGCCGGATTGAAACAGAGAAAATCAGGGATAAGTATTTGATTGTTCAGCTTCACGAATGGAAGGCTCACCGGATAAGTTGTTTAATCTTCGAGCGATGGATGTGTGAGCTTCTTCACTTGGCAGGAGGGATTAATATCCTTACGAAGAAAGTGGGCTGTGCGTTAAAAGGCGACGATGCGTGCAGGTGGGAAGTAATATATGAATAAACCCCAAGAAATTGAGTTCTCAATTTCTTGGGGACCCCGAAAGAATTAAACCCTTTTTGTTGCGAATAAGAAAATGCCTTACGTGAGTTCAATAGTGAAGTGCAACACCTTGAAAAGCGAGAGGGATTTCGTTATCCTGAGGATGTATGCAAACAAGCTACCAACATCTTTCACTCAAGGGACGTGAGGTGATAGATAAGATGCTCAGAGATGGTCAATC
>WJJO01000009.1 GCA_014729665.1 Caldifarciminota bacterium | reverse complement strand
GTTTTTATAATGGCCGAAGTTCCCGGGATTCCCAAGGATTCGCTGGAGGTGAAAATCAACAAGGATTATGTTGAGATAGCCGGCGTAAGAAAGGAGCCTGATTTCTTTACCCGGGCAACACATTTTTACAAACTGGAAACCTACTACGGTTGTTTTCGCAGGAGATTTACACTTCCGGTAGAGATAGACACACAGAAGGCAAAGATCGTCCTTATTGATGGAATCCTTACCATCAGTATACCGAGACTGAAGAAACGCGTAATCCAGATACCGGTAGAGTAGGGGTAGAGATGTTGGACGAAAGCCTGTTAACTAACGATGATATCCCGTCCATCCCGGATGTATTACCGATTCTTCCTATTAAAGGAGGCGTGATTTTCCCGGATCTAGCAATAGGCCTTGCCATTACAAACCCTTCTCTGATACACCTCATCGATGAGACCCTTTCGGGGAACAAGATAGTTTGTATAGTCACCCAGAAAAACCCTGAGGTAGATGAACCTGGGCCTTCGGACCTTTACGAGGTCGGGGTTGTTTCCCTGATACTTAAGATGCGACGTTATCCGGACGATACCCTCCGTATCTTCATTCAAGGTATGCAGCGCGGAAGGATTAAGGAATACGTTCAGAAAAGGCCGTATCTTGCCGCTAAGGTTAATCTGCTAAGGCTCAGGGTCGAACACGATACCGCGACCGAAGCCCTTATGAGAAACGTTGAAGGTTCATTTCAAAGGCTTGTTTCGATGGTACCCTACCTTTCTGAGGAACTTGTATCCGTTGTCCTTAATATCTCCGATCCGAACCGACTTGCCGATTTCGTTGCCGCACACGTGAATTTCGATACCGAAGAGAAACAGGTTCTTCTGGAAACGTCTTCTCCAAAGGATCGACTGAAGAAACTGGATAATCTGTTGACTAAGGAGCTTGGGATACTGGAGTTGGGGGAGAAGATAAGGGATCGGGTCAAGGGGGAGGTTGATAAAACTCAGCGTGAGTACTTCCTGCGCGAACAGATGAAGGCGATCAAGGAAGAGCTCGGTGAGAAGGACGAGAAGTCCGCCGAGATTGACGAACTGCGCGGAAAGATTGAGGCCAAGTCCATGCCTGAGGAGGCGAGGGAAACCGCTGAAAAGGAGCTGGACAGACTTCGCATGATGCCTCCCGCCGCTGCAGAGTACACGGTTATTAGAACCTACATAGACTGGTTCCTTAACCTTCCATGGGAAGAGGGTACTGAAGATAATCTCGATATCAGGCGGGCAAAACGCATCCTTAATGAAGATCACTACGATCTTACCAAGGTTAAGGAAAGGATACTGGAGTACCTTGCGGTTCGCAAACTCAAGCCCGACTCCAAGGGACCTATCCTGTGCTTTGTCGGTCCGCCCGGAGTGGGCAAGACCTCCCTCGGACGTTCGATAGCACGGGCGCTCCGGAGGAAGTTCGTGCGCCTCTCACTCGGAGGGGTACGGGATGAGGCCGAGATTCGAGGTCACCGGAGGACGTACGTCGGTGCAATGCCCGGACGCATCCTGCAGAACCTGAGGACTGCATCTTCTAACAATCCGGTATTCATGCTTGATGAGATAGACAAGGTGGGCGCCGATTTCCGCGGTGATCCATCTTCGGCTCTTCTGGAGGTTCTCGATCCTGAGCAGAACTACTCCTTTTCCGACCACTACGTGGAGGTTCCATTCGATCTTTCACGGGTTATGTTCATTGCAACGGCAAACGTAACGCAGACTATCATACCTGCCCTGCGCGACCGGATGGAAATAATAGAACTCCCCGGATACATTGACGAAGAGAAGCTCGAAATAGCAAAGGCTTACCTCATACCACGCAGGATTCGCGAATCGGGCTTGAAAAAAGGTGATATTGATTTTACAGATGATGGAATCTATGAAATAATACATTCCTATACGCGCGAGGCCGGGGTACGCAACCTGGAACGCGAGATAGGTTCGGTGGTACGCAAGGTTGCTCGCAGACACGCCGAGGGCAGGAAGAAGAAGGTTAAGGTCGATGCAAGGGACGTATCACGATTCCTCGGACCCAGAAAGTTCTTCTCCGAACTTGCCGCCCGCGAAGGCGAGATAGGCGTTGCCACGGGATTGGCATGGACACCTGTAGGCGGAGAGATCCTGTTCGTAGAGGCAACCATGATGCTCGGTTCCAAGGGGCTTGTCCTGACCGGTTCACTGGGGGATATCATGAAGGAGTCGGCACAGGCCGCACTCTCTTTCCTGCGCAGTCATGCACGTGAGCTGAAGCTGGATGATATAGACATGAGTAAAAACGACCTGCACATCCATATCCCGTCGGGTGCGATACCCAAGGACGGTCCCTCTGCGGGCCTTGCGTTGACTGCGGCACTCTACTCACTTTTTTCAGAAAAGGCGATAGACCCGAAGATAGCAATGACCGGGGAGATTACCCTTACAGGCAGGGTTCTTCCGGTCGGAGGCATAAAGGAGAAGGTACTCGGAGCAAAACGCGCAGGAATTACTACTGTCCTTATCCCTTCCCAGAACGACAAGGATTTAGGAGAGATCCCGACGAACGTAAGGAAAGGATTAACCTTCAGGCGCGTCAAGACTATACGCGACGGCCTGAGGATACTATTCCCTCTTGCCAAATCAACAAAGGAGAAGAAATGAAGAGGTTAACCGCGATATCAATTATATCTTTTATCCTTCTCGCAGCTGGATGCGGGAAAAACACCGTAGAATACGAAGACCTTAATCTCTGGTCGGAAGAAGGATGCTTTCACCAGGAAACGGTCGACGTATCGGAAATCGAAGACGGTATAATCAAGGCTGAACTGAATAGCAAATGGCATTCCTTCGAACTGCAAAAGCTGCCTGGGGACTTTATAAATTGGAGTTTCGGCAAGCGACTCGAAACCTTTGAGCGGTTCAGGAACCGTCAGCCTCCCGAGCTTTCCGGTCCGCATAACGGGATGGTTGCAACCTATGGAGTAGCCCGTGATGATAGCAGGTTCAGGATAAACAATGCGGTCAAGGGGATGGGCTGGCTCCCGCGCAAGGAAAAGCTTGCCGAAATTATCGAACTGTTGGAGCAGACGATTGACGACGATTTTACAGAGAAGCTGGACAGACTCGACTCCCTTTACTCCCAGGGCGCAGATATCTATGACCCGACATGTCAGATAAGCCTCGAGTTATACGCTGATCCCGAGTTTCAGACAGGAACCTTCCTCAATCAGATGGTGAACCCTTCCTGCGCCGTGGTCTTTCTGGATATACCGTCATACGAGTTCAAGGCCATAGCGCATCTGATGCACCCTGACGACCCTGGGTTGACCGAGCAACAAAGGCTGCAGGTGAAGTACGCTAACCTTATCCACTCATACTTCCACGGACATTTCGACAAGACCTTCATCGCTGTCGTTTACTACGTGGTGGAGGTATTCGATAACTCTCCGGGGAAGCCTGAGGCCAAAGGACAGAGGATAGTTCCGCCCATGCCTTAGTAAAAACTCTAGAAAAACCTTAGTAACGAGGAGGTTTATTATGAGAAAGAGTATTAAAGTAATCTTGCTTGTGTTATGTGCAAGCGTGCTCTTTTTTGTTGTTTTGTTCCCACCTTTTTATGTTTATCCAAAAACAGAAGGCTTGGAGGAGAATAGAGCGAGAATAGCTCATTCAACATCTTATTATCACACTACAAGATATTATACTGAAGAAGTAATGAGGAGAGATTGGAGGTTTATAGCTTTAGAATCGGGAAGAGGGGGGTGTCGTCCAGTTGATTGGGGTATGATTGCCTTGGAACTTACTGGTGTTTTAGGTTTATGGTTAACATCATGGGTAATCTATAAGTTAATTGAGAAAAAGAAACATAATAACGTGTAACGTTGTATAATACAACAGTTGCGATTTTCATGTGGTCAAATTAAAAACTTCTGTATAGACAAATATGTAAACACTTGACAAGTCAGGGATTATCAGTATAGTAAACATATGGAGAGTATCGAGCCCTTAGGGAAGCTGGAACGTCTGGGGGGTGCGGCTCAGTACGACATGTGCGGTTCGTGCGTTAATCCAAAGGGGGACACACTCGCGCACAGACAGAGGGGGGAGATGGGCAAGTGGGTGTATCCTGCGGCAATGCCAGACGGCAAGCACATACTCCTGATGAAGGTTCTTATGTCCAACACGTGTGAAAACAACTGCCTTTACTGCGTTAACCGTTCGGGCAAGGACAGGCCGGTACTTTCCTTCGAGCCTGAGGAACTTTCATCGCTGTTTATGAACATGTTCAACGGCAACCTGGTCCAGGGTTTGTTCCTTTCCTCTGCCATATACAAGGGTGTAAACAGGACAATGGACAGGATGCTGAGAACGATCGAGATACTGCGGTGCAGACACCGGTTCCGCGGCTTCATACACCTTAAGATTCTGCCCGGAGCCGATCTCGGTCACATAGAGAGGGCCGTAAAGCTTGCAGACAGGGTAAGCGTTAACCTCGAGGCCCCTTCCGGGGCAAGGCTCAAAAGGATAGCGCCTGAGAAGGATTACACAGAAGAGCTACTCAGCAGAATCCAGTATTTATCAGGATTGATAAACAAGGCAAATTATGGAAGGCGCTGGGGCCCGAAGGGACAGACTACACAGTTCGTTGTCGGTGCAGCTGAGGAGCCCGATACAGAGATACTTGCCGTTACGAAGAATTTGTACGACAGACTCGATTTATCACGCATATACTTCAGCGCTTTTCAGCCTGCTCAGGATACACCGCTCGACGCCTTAAGGCCTACACCATTCCTGCGTGAACACCGGATATACCAGGTAGATTTCCTTTTCCGACGTTATGGGTTCGCAATGGAGGAGATTGGATTTAACGGTAAAGGACTGCTCCCTTTAGGTAAGGACCCCAAGATGATATGGGCCGAGAATCATCCGGAACGGTTCCCGGTAGAGGTAAACACCGCCCCAAGGCGCGTCTTGCTTCGCGTTCCCGGTTTCGGACTAAAAACGGTCAAAAGGGTTCTAGAGGTTCGCAGAGAACACAAGATAAACTGCATATCGCAGCTGCAGATGATGGGCGCTGTGATGAAGAACGCGCAGGGGTTTATCCTGCTCAACGGAGTCTATCCTGGCAAGCCTCTTTCTTCTCAGATGGAGATATGGGAGCCAGAGAAGGTTCATTTCGGGGAGAGTACGATAGCTTCACCGGTGTAGGAATAATACTTTTGCTTTAATCTTTCACTTGACGGGGTGAGAAACGTAGCTTTTTCCCCTTCTCCCTGACCCCCTTCCACCAGAAGATTGTCGGAAAAGCCACCACCGAGACACAGAGCGGTAAAAACCCAGAGATGTAAGCCAAGTAAGGAAAGAGCTTACAAAGCCCCTCTTTTTGTAAATCGGCGTCAATCTGCGGATAGTCGAACTTATCCGACAGTCTCCCAGGGAAGGGGATATTCTATATCAACACACCTTTACTTTACCCGAAGGTGATACAAACGCCCCCTCGCGAAAACCCCGAAAGGGTAATTAATATCAACTAACATATATAGAGTATCAAACTGTGGAGGACAGGCTCTCCAGCCTGTCGGTACACCCTGAGAGGGTGTCCTTCCGTCTCACTCGATAAGGATAATTTTCCTACTCATGGCAGAACCACCAGCCTCAAGCTTAATGAAATAAACTCCTGATGACTGGTCTGTACTAAACTTCACCGTCCCATACCCCTTCACCTGCTTCGCGTCCACACATCTGCCCGATGCGTCGAGAAGTGTAAGGGTACCCTCGTGTCCGTTAGGTAAAGAGTATTGTATTTGCACGTCACCTGGACAGATGGGATTAACCTTAAGGTCGAGAAGAGTTATGGGTGTTACAGGTTCTGTAATAGCGATAAAGTATAGTTCCCTGTTTTTTTCGTCGTCGGCGTCGGATTCATCGATCGCCGGAGGTTCGTCCATCACGGTATAGATGTGCAGGATGTAGGCGCCTGTGTCAGGGGGATCGAATGTGTTGAAGGACACGGTGTCGTCAGTGTCTGCGGGCAGGGACCAGTCGAATGAGTCGTAGTATACCTGGGTTTCTCCTTGCAGTATCTCTGCAACGACTGCGAAGTCCGCAGGTTCGCGGCCAAAGTTCTTGATTCTAGCTACAGGTTCATAACTAGACGAAGAATAGCCGTAAGGCGATTCTTCGCTAGATTCGAAAGACCCGGCCGAGCCGGGGCTAAGAATCTCTTTGACTCCAACATCGTAATCTGCGTAGCCCATAAGCTCTATATCATCCCAGTAGACCTTCTGCCCCTTCCAATCGTAACCTCCATAACTAACAAAGAATAAGCTATCAAGAGTGTAACTAGGCAAAATACCTCTTTCTTCAATCCAGTCGATTTGTATTGAACGTTTGAATTCAATCCAACTAGTATCGTTTTGAATCTATATTAAACTATCAAAGTCGGATAGAGACTTAGTATTAACGCCCCCCTGAACAATCGCATCTGAATCTGTAAAATAGGCTGGTATCTCTTCATCGCCAGGTCTTATACTCGTATTTGTTGAACCTGAGAAAGAACCTGTAAATGCCCTTTCCGAATCGTAAGTACTAGCCTGAGCAGAATCAAGTCCAACAGGGAATGACCTTTTCCCTGTGTATGCTGCCCAAGATTCATCTTCACTTTCAAAACCATGGTTTTTGATAAGATTTACTCTTTCCAAAGCTTGTAACGATAAAGGAAGAAAACATACTACCAGGAACCTTTAATAGGAATCTACTCATTTGCGCCTCCTTTTCCCGAAGGGAATTTGCACTTGTTTATCCAAACCTATTGTAATTGAATAACACGTAGGTGTCAAGGGCAGGGGAGACGATCAATAGATTATTCGTATACTAATCCTGTTGACAGCCGAATGATAGTGGATATACTTTTAGTCTGAAATTGATTGATATTCCTCGGTAGCTCAGCGGAAGAGCGGGTGGCTGTTAACCACTAGGTCGGGGGTTCGAATCCCTCCCGGGGAGTTGAAGAAAAAAGGCCCTAAAATCGGGCCTTTTTTCTTTTTTTACTTTCTTCTCAAAGCAAAGGAACAGGCTTTAACCCACTCCGGCCTTGATTCTTTCTAAAAGCTTTTCAAAGGTATCGAGGTGATCTTCGTCCGTAATCCAGATGGACATTCCGGTGTAGCATTCGTGAGTCATACGCCAGGTTGTTTCCCAGAAGTTGTAACGCGCCACATCGAATGTTTCGTCTTCCTGAAGCAGTAAACCTGCCGCAGGTGCAAAGGATACCCTGAGATGAGGGTATGAGGCGTAAACCGACATGATAATCCGACTATTGGAAATAAAGTGTATTCCAAGCTTGTCCGCCCTTATTTCCTCGATGCGATTACCGAGAACGCCCTTGATCCTGTCAAGTGCACCCGACAATAACTCGGGATTATCCATTCGGTTCGCCCACAGATCATATGTTTTTTTGTCTACTTCCATGCTTAAAACATAATGGAACAACAATACATGTCAACTGTAACCTAAATGTTACAGTCTTTTTGGGTGAGGGGAAAGTATAAGTTCTCCGTAAATGACTCCTCGGCTGGAGATTATTTCGTCTGCAAGTTCCTGCAATTCTTTAACAATTCCTTTTGCCACTACTACCTCAAGACAATGGGTTTCATCGATGTGAATGTGCATCGATGAGATAACTTCGCCTAATCTACGATGACCGATATGTGTCAATTTGTGCTGGAGTTCACGTTTACGATGGTTAAAAACATATCCAATAACACCTATTGCCGAAGCCGAAGGGTTGTCTTCGCCTTTGAGTAGACTCAATCGAATCAGATCACGTATTGCCTCGGAACGGTTGGCGTATCCTTTTTGATTTATCGAAAAATCAAACTGTTTGAGTAAATCCTCTTTAACAGAGACACCGAATCTTACGAGTTTCACATCTATTCTCCAGGTTATGAGATGTTTCTTATGATTGTAAGATCTGAAAAGTGAAGTGTCAAGGGTTCGGCAACCATTTTAGCTTGACTCTCAGTCTTAGATGTGTATTATACCGAAGTGAAAGTAAGCATCCGCTTCAAGATATCGGGGCTTATTGTCGTCCTGGTTTTCTTGTTGATGGGGGGCGTTGGGTATGCAATTATTAATCTTGTTCGTGATTCCTTTCTGGAAGAGATTAAGTTGCGCGCTCTCATCCTGGCCCGTAACATTTCTTTCTCAGCACGAGATCCATTAATTGAGAACGACAATCTTCCTTTATTTAACTTAGTTCACGGGGCCCTTCGCCACGAGGGAAGCGTATACTCCTACATACTTGATACCGCAGGAAGGACCGCAGCCTCCCCGGCTGTTTTAATGCCGAGTGAGGTTGGAGAAGACTCCATGGAAATACATTTAGCGAACTCCTTCTGGCAAAAGGAACTGACCGGAGCGATTGAAATTCCTGAGAAAAAAGTGGATGATAACCAGTATGAGGCGAAGATTATTGAAGTTCCAGGGTGGTTGAAAAACGTTTATGCATCTGACACAATCGGCCCGAACGAACAACCTAAACCGGCCCCTGAACCATCTTGGACCGATATCTATGAACTTGCTGTTCCCGTAGTGATCAAAGGGGTTGAGGGAAGCGTAACCAGAAAGAAGATGGGTGAAGTTCACGTTGGAATCGATTTAACCAGCCTGCAGCAGACCTCGCGCAGAATCCAGATGGTGGTGGGAGGAATAGCTATCGTAGGTATTGTAATTGGTATTTTGGGTGCATTCGGACTTGGAGCGCTTCTTATTCGTCCCCTCAAGGCTCTTGTCAAGGGTGTTGCAGAGATTGCGAGGGGTAATTTCGACTACCGCGTACGGAAAAGAACCAACGACGAGATTGGCGATTTGACGACCGCTTTCAACGTTATGGCCAAAGACTTGAAGGATAAGGTTTTAATCGAGGATGCGTTCAAGCGCTACGTATCGCATCAGGTTGCCGATGAAATCCTTGAAGACCCGGACGGATTCGCTAAATCTCTTAAGGGTGAAAGGAGACAGATTACCGCATTCTTTGCAGATATCAGGAGTTTTACTACGATTTCAGAACAACTCACACCGGAAGAGGTGGTTTCGTTCCTCAACTATTATCTGACCGAGATGACTACCATAATATTCAACAACGAGGGTACTATAGATAAGTTCATGGGCGACTGTATCATGGCCGTTTTCGGAGCTCCGGTAATGCACGGAGATGATGTGTATAAGGCGGTAAAGTCCGGTGTAGAGATTCAAAAGAAGATCGAAGCTCTCAACAAGGAAAGGATAGCCAGGGGGGAGCAGGATATTCACGTAGGGATAGGTATAAACTACGGTGAAGCCATTGTAGGTAACGTTGGATCAACCCAGCGGCTCGAATATACCGTAATAGGGGACAGCGTAAACACCGCTTCGAGGATTCAAGGTCTTGCTCAGTCCGGCGAGATAGTTGTAACCCACGCCGTTTATCAGGAGGTAAAGGATTTCTTCGAATTCCTGCCTATGGACCCGGTAAAGGTCAAGGGTAAGGCTAAACCATTAGCGGTTTGGAAGATTAAGGTTCCAATTCACACATCTGAAACCTATCCCTTGCGGACGCCCGAGAATAAAGATAAACCAAAACCTGAGCAGGAAGGACCAAAACCTTTTGGTTTCCCGTCACCTCAACCAGAATAAACAAGGAGTAAGATGGTTCGATTAGGAGTCGTCGGCGCCGGATACTGGGGGCCGAACCTGATACGTAATTTTGCAAGGATTGAAGACGTCAAGATTGAACAGATAGCCGATTCCAATAAGGATGCTTTAGCCAAGCTTCAGGATACCTACGCCGATACCGTGTTTACACAGAACCCCGAGGAGTTGTTTGCCTCGAATGTCGATGCGGTATGCATCGCTACGAATGCCGAAACCCATTTCCAATTGAGCAAACAGGCCCTTTTAGCGGGTAAACACACCTTTTGCGAAAAACCGATGACGTTGAAGACATCCGAGGCCGAAGAGCTCGTAGAGATAGCTCGCGAAAAGGGTTTGGTGTTGATGGTAGGACACGTGATGGTTTATCATCCTGCAATTCGGAGGATAAAGGGAATCCTGGATTCGGGCGAGATAGGCGACTTGCTTTACATAAACTCGATTCGCGTTAATCTGGGTCTTGCTCGTGCTTATGAAAACGTTTTGTGGAGCCTGACGCCGCACGATCTTTCGATATTCCTCTATCTTTTTGAGGGTGAACATCCAGTGGGTGTTTCTGCAACCGGCAAGGATTTCCTAACGCCGGGTGTCGAAGACATAGTCTTTCTATCCCTCTTCTTTAATCAGGAAAACCTTGCCCACGTTAGAGCCTCATGGCTCGATCCGGTTAAAACAAGAAAACTCATCGTTGTGGGCACTAAAGGGATAATCGTTTTCAACGATACTGGGGCAGATTCGGTTATCAAAATCTACGACAAGTGGATTAAACCCAAAGGGGACGGAACATTCGAGCATAACCGTAACGATGAGTTTAAGGTTTATGATATACCCAAAGACGAGCCGTTATTTCTCGAATGTCAGGATTTCATTAAAAGTATCGTAAACGGCAAAAGGCCAATAACTGACGGTGAGAGCGGAGCTACCGTGATATCGATACTTGAACATGCACAGGAGTCGATGAAGCAAAAGGGAACGTACCTGGCGTTGTAGTCGATGACAGGTAGTTTGAAAGATATCCTTTACCTGAATCTAG
>WJJO01000132.1 GCA_014729665.1 Caldifarciminota bacterium | reverse complement strand
GCTGTGGGGCATTGTGATCGAGGATCATCTTGCAGAGGACGATGAAGACATCCTTTTTGCCAAGAACAAAGGAGTAGACCGGAAGATTCCGCTTGCCCTGCTTACAGGATCGCTTGCAAACAAACCCGAAAAGGTAGGATCGAGAAAGGTAGCCATCAAGCTGGGTACGGCTAATCTGGAAGGCATGAGGCTTGCCCTTCTGGACTCGGCTACCAAGATACGTTTTCCCCATCAGATCGAGGAACGTTCCTATTCCAAGTTGCTGGCGGCAAGATGGGAAGGAGGATTCCTGGACGGGCTGGAGATACATTTCAATCCCGGTTTTAACGCTTTGATAGGCGGCAGGGGTACTGGGAAAACGACAATAATCGAAACCATAAGATACGCCCTTGACGAGGTGCCGAAAACCGACAGGAATCGGGAAAATCACGAGCAGATTCTGCGGGACGTCTTCATGCCCGGCTCGAAGATTTCACTACTGGTGGAATCACACGAACCTATCCCCAAGACATATTTTATTGAACGCATATACCCATTTGATCCCGTGGTTCGCAACGCGGATACAGGGGCGAAACTGGATATAAACCCAAGGGACGTCTTCCGTGCAGAGGTCTTCGGTAACAAGGAAATCTATGAGATATCGAAACAGCAGAACTTCCAGCTGAGACTGCTTGAACGTTTGAGTGAGAAGGAGATATTGAGTTTGAAGGAACAGGAGGAGTTGATACTCGAAAAGCTTAGGGTTCAGACCGATGAGATGATCGAACTTGCAGCCGAGTTATCCAAACAGGATGCCGAACTGAACAGGCTAGCCGCCGCTGAGGAAAAATTGGCTCGATTCCTTGAAATGGATATGCCTAATAAGATCGAGGAGAAACGGGGATTCGAGCAGGAAGCGCACATCTTCGAGCGGGGTGATGCAGTGATTGCCGAGGTCAGGAAGATGCTTTTGGACCTTATCAGCGATACATCGACAAAGCTCCGTTCGGTTTCGGAAGAGGGTGAGGAGAAGCTGCATCCCGATCTGATAGCCGAGTATACGAATACCCTTGCGGAGTACGTCGCCGAGTTCGAGATGAAGATTCAGGAACTTGTTACATCCCTGCAGGATACGCAGGAAAAACATAAGCTTTATAAAGATCAATGGGATGAACTTTATGCCGAAGGCGAGGAACGCTTCCATGAGAGTCTGCGCAGCCTTCAGGAACGCTTTCCGGGTATGGACATAAACGAATACATTAACCTGGAAAAGGAGATAATGCGTTTAAGGGAGCAGAAGGCGGACAGGGATGCGTTATCCACCAAGTTGTCCATGCGCCGGGACGAACGATTAACACTCTTAGGGGAACTGAAGGAATTGCGCAGTTCGAGGTTCGAGATACTCTCCAACCGGGTACGGGCATGGAACGAAGAGCTTGGCAGCAAGATACACATAGAACTGCTCCATAAAGGTGCACCCCGCAGGATAGTAGCCGAACTCAAGCGCTTCATACCCACCCTGGAAACCGAGGATGCCCTGCGTATCGCGACCGATGAGGATTTCAATTTTTCTGAGTTAGCCCGCCTGGCCCGGGCAGGAGACCGTGAATCGATAGCCGGACTCCTGAAGCTTTCCTCACAGAGTTTTATACCCGGCTTCGACGAGGAAATGTTGTGCAGGATGGAAACCGTGTATATACCTCCCGAGGTGCATATCCAGCTTAATCTGGGAACGGCTGAAGACCCAAGATACCGTGATGTGGAGCATCTATCGGACGGTCAGCGATGCACGGCTATCCTGGGTATACTCCTTCTGGAATCGCCCTATCCCCTGATAGTCGATCAGCCCGAGGAGGATTTGGATAATGTCTTCATTGTTGAGGAGATAGCCAAGCGGTTCCGTGACGAGATGGACAAGCGCCAGTTCCTGGTTGCGACCCATAACGCAAACATCCCTGTTTTAGGGGACGCATCCCAGATACTGGCTCTGGAGGCCGACGTAGAGCACGGATACCTTCAGGAGGGTCGCTACGGTTATATAGACTCACCTGAGATTAAGGGGATTGTGGAACGAATCCTCGAAGGCGGCAGGGAGGCCTTCGAGACGCGCAAGGAGAAGTACGGGGTGTAATACTCCTTTTGAACCAAAGGTTCAAAAGGCCGCAGATTTTGTAATTATTACATCACTGCATCTTCAATGATTTAAGATTATTTGAAGATGAAGGTATCTTGCCGCTTTTTTATTAATGACAATTCCTATCCTATTACCCTGCGCGACCGCGGCACTTGGCTTTTCAGCTTTCCTTCCTTTAGGAGGCCTATTCCAAGGGCGCAGTCCGAGTTGAACGCCGCTACGAATCCGTCGGATGCATCCTGAGGTTGTTCGACATCCTGAGTTTTACCGGCAAGGAAAAGGCGGGTCTTCTGTTCGTCGAGTTCTATCCGGTTGCGCGTAACCAGATGCCCGAAGAGCTGCACCGCGTTTGTCGTGAACCGTACGCTGTGCTCGAACGCCCTTGCAATGCGCAGGCCACGACGGGTTATCCGGGGGAATTGAACCTCACCGGCCTCTTGAGTGCTGCACCAAACGTCGTTCTTGCGAATAAACAGGTGAAAATCCTCGAAGGACTCAGGACGGATGCCGAAACGCTCCTCGAGTGAAGCAAGGGTCTTTTTCACAATCCCTGTTTCTTCCTTTTCTATCGGTTTGGCATCTCCCCTCCCGGGCCGGTGTTTCGACGGTAGCCGTTTGTCCGGCTTGGCTGTTTCAGTTACAGTCGAGGAAGGCTTACGTATCTTTGCTATGCAGAAACCTTCACCGTCGTGCTCGTGCGGGAACAGCCTGAGGATGTTTCGTGCAGAAGGATGGAACGTTTTATCCCTCCATTCAGGGAATCCGGGACGTCCGTTGATCCCTTGAAGCTCTATCGGTTCGATGACCGCATCGGGGAATTTTTCTAAAAGGCGGGTGACGGTGCCCTCGTTCTCCTCGGGCGCGAAAGTGCAGGTGGAGTAAACCATCAGGCCGCCCGGTCTTAATGAGTAGTAGGCCGAAAGTATGAGATTTCCCTGCAGTTTTGCCAGGCGCTTGATACTGTTCTCGCTCCATATATCGAGTCCGCGCAGGTTGCGGGAAAGTGTTCCCTCGGAGGAACAGGGAGCATCCAGGAGGATTCGGTCGAAGCGTTCGGGGGCCAGGTGTCCGTAGACCTGACCGGGTTGATTGGTAACCACCGCGTTGATTACCCCGCAGCGGTCGAGATTACCGGTTAAAGAGGCGGTGCGTTTTGCCGAGACCTCGTTGGCTAAAAGAAGACCTTTGTTGTCCATTGCAGCCGCGATCTGGGTTGTTTTCGATCCAGGGGCCGCGGCCATGTCCAGAATTTCCTCTCCGGGTTGGGGATCGAGCACGGTAACCGGTATTGTCGATGAGGTATCCTGAACGTAGATTTGTCCCAGGAAATGTTCTAAAAGGTTGCCCAGCTTGACTTCCCCCGGGTTTGCCCTGAATACGAGACGATTCCAGCCGACAGGTTCAGGCTCGATAACCGAAAGCGATTCGAGTACACTTTCCTGTTCCCCCTTAAGTGGATTGATGCGGAAGCTTGGGGTTGGGTAAGAAAGGAGTGCGGGCACGAATTGGTCAAGGTCGAGTCCCATCTCCTCGAACCGGGCAAGCATCACCTGCGGCAGTTGTGTACGGCCCTTTTTACGACTCAAGGCTTACCTCCTCCAGCCAGCGGGAGAGTCTGGAAAGCGCCCGGTTTCCCTCGGTTTGACCTAATTTCGTCTTCTTCAGGGCTCGGGCAAAGTAGGAGATGGTATGGTCGTATGTCCTGCGGTTTACAGGATACGGGGTGCCGTCCTTGCCCCCGTGGGCGAACGAGAACGAAACCGGGTCTTGGTATGATGGGCGTTCCCCGAAGATAACCTGCGCCACCAGGGCCAGAGCGCGGATGGCTGCAGGACCTACACCGGGTAAGGCCAACAGGTTCTCGAAACCGGAAGGAGGATTCTCGAAGGTTTTTGCAAAGACCCTGTTTATTCGTCTGGAGTCAAGGTCGGAGAAGTTGATCCGGTGACGGGCAGGCATGTTCAGGTGTGCAAGGTTCGTGAATTCCTTCTGGAAGTGTTTTATGTCCGCTGCAATTTCAACCGACCGAGCCTGCGAACCCTTGCTTTGATTCGATACCATGTTTAGAACTTCCAGCCCTTTTCTGCCTTCGATGGCTGCATGGGGATCGCGTACGAAGGAGGGAAGGGTTTCTGCGTTCCAGTGATAGCGTCTTGCCCATCCTGTCTCCTTATTCATCCCCTGATCTATAACAGTCCACCGTCCGGTCGAGGGGATAAAGCAGAAGAACTGGTGGTAAACCTGGTAGCCGTCCTGGAGCCCTGCCGAGTCTACCTTAGCTGTCATCCTGCTGGAGTAGATGTAATCCTCGGGATCGAAACCGGTATTTGAGGCAAGGCTCCTTAAGTCGTCGGGGATCCTCCGGGATGCGTTGCCCTTGCCACCCACGGCGTATATCCCGGCGGAAGGCCCTGTGTCGGCAAGCGCTATCTTCAATGCCCCGCAGGTTGTGGTAGTAAGACCTGAGGAGTGCCAGTCGAAGCCCAGAACGCAGCCCAGGCTCTGGAACCAGAACGGGTCTGAAAGCCTTTTTGTTAACTCCCGGGGGTCGAATTCGGTAAGTATGTAGTCTGTAATTACGCGCGCCAGCTTGACCATTCGCTCGAACAGCCAAAGTGGTGCGCGTCCGCCGTGAAGGGGAAGGTCCGCGGTGTTACGTGTATTCGCCATCGGAACGATAATCCTGTCCTTTAATCTTCAAGGCTTCGTAATCGATTACACCGACCGATATGATATAAAGAGGAACCGTTTCTTTATCCTCCTTGTTCAAATCGAGGAGTCTTGTCAACTCTTCATCCTTGAACGCACCCACAGGAACAGCACCCAGGTTTAAGGCTACCGCTTGCAAAAGCGTATTCTGTGCGGCATGTCCCGCCTCCAGCCAGATGTAGCGCCATCCGCGTTCATCGTAGTTCTCTAACACCCTTTCCGGGACAGCACAAATCACTATAGAACAGGGCGCCTTCTCGACCCAGGGTTGTTCGTAGCATATCTCAGCGAGTTCGATTCGTACATCGTTTGTCTTCAGGATTTGAAACCCGTGTTGGTTGGGTAAGTATTGATGTATTCCCGTATCTTGAATCGTAAATACTTCGAGTGGAAATCCGGTAGAGGGCGCTGTTCGAAAATCCCTTCTTGACTCCGATATACCTTGAGTAGCCCAGAGAAGTGTTGACAGGTGTGTGTTTGGGAGTGCATTATCCTTGAAGTCCCTTATTGACCTTCTTTCGGCCAAACAATCCTCTATTGAACGTCCGGTTTTAAGCGGTTCCGGCAGGTTGAAACGTTCGTTCACATAACCTCCTTCGTTAATTATAAAGAAGATCGGGATAGATGTCCAGCAATTCAGTACCTGTTCTTCCAGATTCAGGGGAGTGGAGAATGAGTATGTGTTTATCCGGATGCCTGTGAATGTCGATACCTAAGAGGCTAAAGTCGATCTTCTACTGAACCGGTTTACCTACGGGTATTATATATAAGGGCACGGTTTCGGGTTCGGTTTCGTGGAGACCGAGGAGCCTGGAAAGGGCATCGTCATCGAAGGCTCCCACCGGTACCGAACCCAGCTCTAATGCTACCGCCTGAAGATGAATGTTCTGTGCGGCGTGTCCGGCTTCCATGTAGATATAGCGCATCGTCCTGTCGCCGTAGCGTTTGGATGTACGTTCCGGTACCGCGCATAAAACAACAGATACCGGCGCCGCCTTGACCCAGGCCTGGTTATTTGCAGCGGCGCATAAATCACCGCGCAGATCGCCATCCTTTACCTTGTTAAGGATGTGTCCTGAAGGATTATAAACATATACTCCGTTATGGGTGAAAAGATAGGCCTCTAAAGGGAAGGTAGCGCCCGCAGACGGTGCGGTGCGGAAACCCCTGGTTTCTTCGGTTATCCCCTGTGCGGACCAGAGCAGGGTTGCGATTTGGGCTGTGCTGAGTGTGTCATCGGTAAAACTGCGTATTGATCGTCTGGTGCGGAGACATTCCTCAACAGAAACCTTGGTTTCTATAGGTTCAGGAAGATTGATCGGCGTTTGTTCCGCAGATGTTTGTTTAGCCACGGCTTCCTCCTTTGGACAGGCTAAAAAAATTAAAGCGCCTAAAATTATGAAATACTTCATGGATACTCCTCTTTTATCATACAGACGAACAGCGGCCTGTTTAGTTGAGTCTCCGGATTGAGTTGAAATTCCTTGCCGGTCGCCTTCTGTTATCTCAAGGTTGCAAGAGCGTCGATATAGTCGTCTATCTCCTGCTTGGTTCGCTTCTCGGTAACAGCCACTAGCATTAGATGAGACCACTCGGAGCGAAAGCGTCCCAGGTCTACGCCTGCCAAGAAGCCTTTTTCCAGCATCCCGTCGACTATCTCGGCTGCTGGTCTATGTGTGCGGACTACGAACTCCTTGAAGAAAGCGCCACGGAACTCCTGCTGGCATCCGCCCAGCTTTTCAAGCCTTTCTGCCAGGTAATGAGCCTTCTGAACGCATTGATTGGCCATCTCCTTGATACCTTCCTTGCCTACAACGGCTAGGAATACGGCTGCTGCAAGAGCGCAAAGCCCCTGATTGGTGCAGATGTTGGATGTAGCCTTTTCCCGGCGGATGTGCTGTTCGCGGGTTTGCAGGGTCATAACGAATCCGGGATTACCTTCGGAGTCGCGTGTTTTTCCAATTATCCGTCCGGGCATTCGACGGATATAGTCCTTTCGGGAGGTGAATATACCCAGGTAAGGTCCTCCGAATTCCTGCGGCAGGCCGAGTGACTGACCTTCAGCGACCGCGATATCCGCCTCATAAGCTCCTGGTGGTTCGAGAATGCCGAGGGATATGGGGTCGACCTGACAGATAAAGAAACCGCCGTAGTTGTGAACCTTGTCGGACAACTCGAAAACGCTCTCGAGCAGACCGAAGAAATTGGGATGTGCTGCAACAATTGCCGCAACATCATCATCGAGCATTTCATCCACCTTAGAAGGGTCTATTACACCGTGCGAGGAAGGGATAATCTCTACCGGTATCTTCAGGCCCTCGCAGTAGGTCTTGATTATTTGGATGTAGTAGGGGTTGAGGGTATCGGCAACCAGAACCCTTTTGCGAAATGTGAGTGCGCGAGCCATGTGAACCGCCTCGGCAAGGGCCGAACCGCCGTCGTATACACTGGCGTTGGACACATCCATGTCAAAAAGTTCGCAGATTAATGACTGGTATTCGTAAATTGATGCCAATGTGGCCTGGCTGACCTCGGGTTGATAAGGGGTATAGGCGGTATAGAACTGCGGCTTTGATATCACGTAGTCGACCAGGGCGGGTGAAATGTGGTCATAAACCCCGCCGCCCATGAAGGATGTCAGCTTATTAGGATTGCAGTTGCATCCGGCAATAGTACCGAGAAGGCCCTTTACCTCATATTCGGCAAGTGCGGGAGGAAGATTGAGCTCACCCTTGATACGCAGGTTTTCCGGGATGTCTGCAAGGAGGTCTTCAAAAACCTCAACGCCTATGGCGGCCAGCATCCGTTTTATATCTTCGGGTGTGTTAGAGATGTAGGATGCCATCAATGTCCTTCCGCTGCCAGAAACTCCTTATAACCGGATGCGTCCATAAGTTTCTCGAACTCCTTCGGATCAGCCATCTCCACTTTTACTATCCAACCCTCCCCGAAGGGGTCCTGGTTGATTGTTTCGGGGTTTGTTCCCAGTTTCGGGTTGACTTCTATGACCTTACCTGAAATGGGTGAATATAAATCTGAAACCGCCTTGACGGCTTCGATAACACCCATAGCCTCCTCCTTTTTAATCTCCCTGCCGACCTGGGGAGCCTCAACCATAACGATGTCGGATAACTCACCTTGTGCGAAGTCCGTTATACCTATTACGGCCTTGGTTCCCTCGGTACGTACCCATTCGTGTGTCTTTGTGTATCTTAAATCCTCCGGCACTTCAGACATTTTTTACCTCCTTGCTCTTGATGTCTTTAAGGTTTTTCATCAATAGCGCCTTAATAACATGTTGACACTTACTTATGCGAGGCGTTCTTGTAAAACGGCGGCTTGACCACCTCGACCGGGATTTCTCCCCGACGGGTGCGTATCTTCAACTCGGTGCCCGATTTTGTATGGCCCCTTCTCACGTATCCTAAAGCTATGCCTTTCTGTAAAGAGGGCGAGAATGTACCCGAGGTTACGTGCCCTAATTCTTCACCTTCTGTCATAATCAAATCGTGCGGGCGCGGGATACCCTTGTCCTTTACCTCCAGGCAAACCAGTCTGCGGGAAGGTTTTTTCTCTTTTACCTTCTCAAGCGCCTCTTTGCCGACGAAACGAGGCTTATCCAGTTTAACCACCCAGGATAGACCCGCCTCTATGGGATTGGTGGTCTTGTCGATATCGTTGCCGTAAAGGGCGTACTTCATCTCGAGGCGAAGCGTATCCCTTGCACCCAACCCTATGGGTGCGATTCCTTCCTCTTTGCCTGCCTCGAATACCTTATCCCATACCGCTTCGGCGTGAGCCGCAGGGATGTAAAGTTCAAATCCGTCTTCACCGGTGTATCCGGTACGGGAAATAAACATCTCGACCCCGGCCAGTTCAGTCTGGATCCCCTGGTAAAACCCGATTTCGGAAAGATTTGTCTCCGTTAGTTTCGATAAAACGTCCTCAGCCCTGGGTCCCTGCACCGCAAGCTGTCCTATATCAGCGGTTCTGTCGATTATCTCAACATCGTATCCTTCAGCCTGTTCCCGCATCCAGGCCTGGTCTTTGGCGTTATTGTTCGCGTTGACAACGACCAGGTAATGCTCTGGGAGCCTGTAAATCAAAAGGTCGTCGACTATCCCCCCCTCCGGATAGCACATAACGGTATAAACCGCCTGGAACATCTGTAGTTTGGATACATGGTTGGTTACAAGGTGTTCGAGAAACTCAAGCGCCTGCGGTCCCTTTACCTCGACCCTGCCCATGTGCGATACATCGAATACACCCACCGATTGACGAACCTTGGTGTGTTCGGGGATTATCCCCTCGAACTGCATGGGCATCGAATATCCTGCAAAGGGAACCATCCTTCCGCCCGCCTGTAGAATTTTTTCATAAAAAGGCGTCTTAGCATCCATTAATTTCTCCTATTGATTTAGGGATTATACAGGGGGTTTAGATAGTGTCAAGGAGAAGCCCTGTCTCGGGCTTTTCTGCGTCTCCCGCAGCTGGTTTGGGTTGCGCATGAACTTCATCGCTTGACAATTGTTTGACCTGACGTATTCTTTTATAATGGAGCATCAGACGGGAAAACGCGGATTAGGGCTTGCAGGCAAGCTGATAATAATTTTTTCAGCCCTGTTCGGTGTGATCCTTGCAGGAGTGGTGGGAACTTCGGCATACCTTTTTATCCGTTCAAAGAAGGCCGATGCCCATTACCGGGTTGCCGACGTGGGGAAGGCCGTATACACCGCCCGTAACTGGATGAGGGATAAAGACCTGGAAGCCTACCTTAAGCAAACACTTTCTGCGCGGTTTAAGTCCGAAGCCTACGATTTATCACTTCTGAAGGTCGAGGTTGTAAGCAGACAAGGCAAGGTCATCGAAGTGCCACGCAGAAACGTAAAAGGTGATACGGTTACGGTTAAGGTTCAAGACCCCGGAACGGGTGAATATGCGGTCCCCGTGTACGTCCTGTACTCGGTAGAAAACCTCGAAAGGGGGATGTGGAGTCTGGTGTGGATAGTTGCAGGGATTGGCCTGGCCGCGTTCATAGTCGGGGTGCTTCTGATCCTGGTATTCACCAGGAGAAGTACGGCCAATCTAAGGAAGCTTGCGTACGCCATGGAAGACGTAGGTGAGGGTAAGATGGGTACCAGGGTCGAGATTAACACCAGAGACGAGGTCGGGGTGCTGGGTTCAAGATTCAATATGATGATGCGCGGCCTTGAGGAGGGTGAGTTCGTCAAGAACATCTTCAAGCGTTACGTTACCCGACAGGTCGCGGAGAAGGTTCTGGCCGAGAAGAACCTTGCTCATCTGGAAGGCGACCGCAGGGTAATAACCATCCTTTTTGCAGATATCCGCGGCTTTACACGGCTTTCACAGAATATGACTCCGGAGGAGATAATCGCGATGCTGAATCAATACTTTGCACCGGTGATTGAGGTCATAATCAAGAACGAGGGTGTGCTGGACAAATTCATAGGCGACGGGTTCCTTGCCTTCTGGAACGCGCCCCTGCCCCAGGAAGACCACGCCCTGAAGGCGTGCAAGGCTGCAATAGAGATAAAGATGGCCCTTGCAGAACTCAATGCAAAACGGGGTGCGGAGGGTAAGCTCCCGATAAAGGTAGGCATAGGAATCCATACCGGAGAGGCGGTTGCCGGGAACGTAGGTTCCGACCAGCGCATGGAATACACCATCATCGGCGAGAGCGTCAATTTTGCAGAGCGTCTTCAGGAGGCGGCAGAGAAGGGGGAGATACTCGTTTCTTCAAACACCCGGCGTCTGGTTAACGATAAACTGCGGTTCGAGGATCGACGTATAAGAATCGAGGATTACGGGGATAAAGATATTTCAGCTTTTGAACTTCTGCCCGAGGAGAAAAAAACGTGAAAAGGTTAATCCATATTATTTTTTTGGGGATGATGGCTGGCGGTTTGACGGGATGTCCCAAAGATGACGGGGATATTGTAGTTATAATCGAGGATCCAGGCTACGATCACGGGGATAACGGTCACAAGATACAATCCCCTGACAGCACTGATGAACCACGTCCTGACCGGGACAGTATAGATAAACCACCCAGGACAGAAAAACGCGAGATGAGCCTTTCAGCGGCGATAACCCTTCTGGAAAGAGATGCCAAGAGGGGAGATCTAAGCCGGCTGAAGCGTCATACAGAAGCGCTGGAACAGGCTGTGGCTGCTCAGTACGAACGGACTAAAAGCTCATCCCGCAAGCGAACCTTAAATCTCATATCCGCCAAGCTCAGGGGTGTAGAGAATACACTCGAGGATATCGAGGGTGATGAGATACCGGAGGAGGTTCGTAT
>WJJO01000131.1 GCA_014729665.1 Caldifarciminota bacterium | reverse complement strand
TCTCTATATCGTATCCAAGGGGTTCGAGACTGAAACGCGGTATCTCCGAAAGCCTCGCGACTCCCCCCTCTGCCGTAACCTTCGGGTAGAACTCCGAGGCCGCCTTGAGCTGTTCCAGTTCAGCCTGTTCGATTTCAACCTGTGCGAGCCTGACCTCAGGAGCCTGTGCGTAGGCTCTATCTACAGCCTCCCCGAGCGACAGGTTCAGTGTATCGGGTACGGCCAGTAATGCTATCAGTAAAAGACTCAAGCTAATATCCCCTTGAAGAAAAGTTCCTTGACGAAGGGAATCTCGGCCTCCGGGTCCGTAGGATGGTCTGAAAGCAGGAGTGAGTGGACGAAACAGTACTCGAGCAGATGAAGGAACACGCCCGCCAATCTTTTCGGGTCGAGTTTACGAAACTCGCGGGTTTTTATACCGTGCTTGAAGATAGAGGACAGTACCTTCTTGACCTCCTCGAGTTTCGGGAAGAAGTCCCTTCTGAGTCCCTCCTCTATCTCCTCTGGCGTGGAACCGGGCAGGGCAAGGATAGGGATGTTGCCGAAGAAGGGACTGTCCTTCATCAGTCTGAGACTGGTGTCGAGGATTGTTTCAATCATCTCGCGGGCTGAACCCTTGATAGTCATCTTCACCTCGTCGACGAGGGCTGCAAGTCCGCCGACACCCTTCATCAGAAGTGAAAGGTATATATCACCCTTGCTGCGAAAGTAAAGGTAGAGGGTGCCCTTGGCTACACCCGCCTCCTGGGCCAGCTCTTCCATCGACAGGTCCTTGAAGCTCTTGCGCTGCATGAGTCTTGCAGCGGCCTCGAGTATTATCTGACTCTTCTCAGAATCTTGCTCTTGCGCCAATGTAAACCTCCAGAAAACGCTCATCAACGTCCTCCTCACCATACTTGTCCGCATCCAGTGAAAGGACGTGACGATGGTTTAAGCCTAAATCCAGGATAAGGAACCGAACAGGTCTATACATAATAGATGCCCCGAGCAGAACACCGAAGTCCACTGCCTCCATATAGGTTGTGTCCTGTGTCGTATCTTCCGGGACGACCGGTATCAACTCGTCGTCGGAGTACCACTTCCAGGGCACACAGGACCCACCCGCTCTTATCTTGAGACCTAAGGGGCCTTTAATATACGGCCACGACTCGAACACCGCGGAACCGTCGAAGAAATAACCCTCCCAGCGGCGAACCTGCCAGGTCGTGTCGAATCGATCCTCAAACTCCAAACCGAAGAGCCGCATCCCTACATCGAAACCAATGCCCGGTAGAATATCCCTGAGGCCAATTTCGGCTCCCCACGAGAGCGCAGGAGTATATTCGTCGACATCAGCACCCCTGGGTACTTCGTAAGTCAGACCACCGCCTGCTTCGAAGCCTAAACCGAACAAGCAGCATGCAAGTATAAAACTCATCTACTCTCCTTTTGATAGATCTCTGTTGACTGACCGGTCAGTTCAATTCCCGAAGAGTTTTCCCCCTTCGATTCTTCCGGTTGCTATCTCCTGGCCGGTTTCCGGGTTACCCCATTCGAATCCCCCTCTTGAGGATTGACTGACCGACCGGTCATTCAGTTGATATTATAGGTAATTTAGGATGGTTGTCAAGTCCTTTGACAGTTAATTGGGTTAACTAATGAGTTGAGCAATCGTCGGTATATTAAAAAAACTACCTTCCATACTCATTATTATTTAGAAATACCTTCATATTTCCGTTATCCGGAAACCGGCTAAGGATATTGTTGGTTGTGGTATTGTATTTCCAAAATTCTGGTTAGAATCATTGCTTAACGTAAAGAATTCCGTAAAAACACAATTGCTTATTACTTGAAAAGGTTAATCTACGAACCCCCGACCATTCGCATGGGAAAGGTCGGGGGTAATAGCCCTATGGGGATTCGAACCCCAGTCTCCTGGCTGAGAACCAGGTGTCCTGGGCCAGACTAGACGATAGGGCCTGGAAGCGGTATTTTAACCGGTATGGTTCGTTTTGTCAAGCACTGAATGAAGCGGGAACCGGGTTGCTGCAAGCCCGTTATACCAGGATGCAGGTGAATATGAGTTTCAATCCAATTCAATAATACTCTTGACTTTTCCGGATGGGTAGTTAGACTGAGAAGTCAAATCCAAGGAGGTTAGATGGCGCGAGCAAAAAAAGGCATGAAGAAGTTCCACGGGCTTTTTGCCCTGCACTTTCTGAACCTTTTTCGCACCATCAGAAGGGATAGGCAAACCCTGGCAATCAAGATACAAATCTCGGATAAAGAGAACGGGATGATCTACTTCAAGAAGGGGGAATTGGTTCATGCAGAGTGTGAAAACATTGCAGGTGAGGAGGCCTTCATAAAGATCCTCGAGGTACGCAACGGCAGGTACTCAATCATGGAAGAAAAAGCCGCCGACGTGATATCCATTGAAAGGGACATAGGTTCGATACTTACCGAATACAACAAGTCTAAATCCCGGGACAGCCAGATGCCTCAGCTGACCTTCCCGGGGATGGTGACCGAAGAAGAGCCCGAAGCGGATGAAACAGGGGTCTGGATTCCTCCTAAAGCGCCTAAACACGGCCTTCAGGAAGAGGCCTGGATACGCGACTGGGGAGATAAGCTGGACGGTTTCGTATGGGCTTGCGTACTCAAACCTGACGGAGGTCGGGTAATGGGTGTCGACGACGACGATGTCGATACAGAGGAGTTGGCCGAAATGATGCCTGCGGTTTCGCGATTATTCCCATCTCGAAAAAAAACCGGCTGGAGGGCGGTCTACTTCGAATCAAACTCCGATATTATTGCCCTCGTCGGATTACTTGAAGGTTATATTTTAGCCGTTAAGGTCGCTGAGTTAAAACAGGGTATAGATGCATTCAAAGGGCGTCTTCTACTTCTGGTAGAAGCGCTGAACGAAACCCTGGAAAAGGCATAAATCTCGATTGGGAGACGTTATGAAAATACACACATTTTTATTTGTCAGAGGCTTAGTAATCCTTTTACTATTTGCACCTGCTGTAGCAATCGAGGCCGAGCCATTACATCACAGCGGGTTGGAAACCTGGTTTCAAGAAGGGGAATTCCTTTCTGTTCCCGATTATTATCCGGGCGATTCTTTTTTATCCCATATTACCTTCACCTATTCTGTCGCCAACTATGGTCCGGGGAACCTGGATTCTATTTACTTGTATTTGGCCGTTCCAACAGACAGGGCTCATCAGGAGTTACTGACCCCGCTGGAGTATAATCCCGCCCCTTTAAGTACACTAACAGATGAATGGGGTTTGGATATCACCTACTACCAGGATCAGGTAAGTAATGATGATTCCGTTACCTATACGTACGAAGTAGCGGTCAAGACTACCGACTACGATTACGGCCTGGACCCTGACAGCGTAGGTCAGGCAGGCGATATACCCTCGGAAATAGCCGATGAGTACACGGTTGACGGTTCCAAATACGACATCGCCAATCCGGTTATCGCCGATGCCGCTGACATGGCGGTGGGAGAGGAAACGGACTACTACCAGATAGTCAGGAAGCTTCACGATTTCGTAATCGACACCCTCCACTACGTTCTCGACGGGAAATGGGATGACGCTCCCCAGGTTCTTCTACAGGGACACGGTTCGTGTTCGGAATATACCATGCTGATGATTGCCCTGTGCAGGGCGAAGGGAATTCCAGCTCGCTACGTCGGCGGGACGTATCTGAAACAATGGTATCCATATCGAGACGAGGTTTTTCACCGCTGGACCGAAATCTATTTCCCCAACTACGGCTGGGTTTCCGTGGATTGCACCTGGGATGACGGCTCCTCCGATAGTTACCGGTACTTCGGTGCGATTTCAAAAAGGCTCTTCGTTACAACCGTCTCCGGAGGTCCCTCCCAGTACCTGGGGTGGTCTTACAATTATAACTGGAGCTATACGTACAGCGGGGAAAGGCCCGATTACGATAGGGAGAAATACTTCGACTGGGATTGGTACGGGTCAGTGATTTCGGGGGGAAAACCGATTGCGGATAAGATGTTTGAGGTGTTCCCCAACCCGGCCAGGGATTATTTTACAGTGCAGGCGTCTGTTGCCACCTCTTCCCAGATAGATATCTCCATCTACGACGCTTCAGGCAGGATTATAGATGTCATCTTTCAAGGGATGAAGGCCCCTGGCGAGTATACCTTCAACTGTCCCCTCCGGACTATACCCTCAGGTGTATATTTCTGCAGATTCCAAAGCGCAGGGCAGACATCGTGCAGGAAGGTTGTGGTTAAATAGATATTTAGAACCGGGGTAATATCTGAAACTGGAATAACCTGAACAAAGGCATTAAGGGGGTTTCAGTTTATGTTCGACGAAGGACATCAAGGTATTTGCTTAAGACAAATTATCAGGTAACTTAAATATGAATCTAAACAACGAACCAGATTATTTATCATCGAACGAAAATTTCGGTAAGATTGCGAAAAAAGGAGACCCTTCAGGGTCTCCTTCGTACATTCCGGTTTATTTAGCCTAGTAGGAAATCTCGCAGTTGGGCAGGCCCTGCTTTAGCTGGTTGATTCCGGTACCCGATATCTTGGTTCCCTTGATGTCCAGTTTCTTAAGGTTCTTCATCTTTACCAGATCATCCACAGAGGCGTCGGATATCGAGGTCGCCGAAAGATCGAGCCTGTTGACGTGCGACATTCCGGCAATGGTGGGCACACCGGCATCGGTTACCGCAGAACCGTGAAGATTTAACTCCTTCAGACTGGTCATCCCCGAAAGGGCCTTGAGACCGGAGTCGGTAACCTTCAGAGGCTTGCCGCGAAGCGCAAGGGACTCACCGGGACCTGTTTTGGTTCTAAACAGATTGAGTGTCCTGAGGTTCTTAAGATCTGAAATATGGGCAAGCCCCTGGTCGGTAATCTCGGTGCTTTCAAGATCGAGTGACCTTAGATTCTCAAGCCCTGAAAGAGATTCAAGCCCCTCGTCGGTGATATCGGTATAGGAAAGATTAAGAGCTGTAAGATTGTCCATGGACGCCAGATACTCAAGACCTTTGTCGGTGACCTTTGTATAGGCAAGATCGAGCGCCTTGATGTTATCCATGCCTTCCAGCCGTTTTAGGTCTTCCTCTTCGATGCCAACCAGACTCACCGCCTTTAGGCTAGGCAACTTATCCAGATTGTTCAGATCCTCGGGAGCGGCCTGGACCGTTACTATCTTGTCTTTTCCCGCCAGCGTGTTTACATCCTTTTCTACCAGATCGACACCGACAACGTCTCCGTTGATCGTAAGTTCCCCAGAAGCATTCTGGTAATCCAGGCTGTCTTCACCCTGCCAGGGGATGTAGTAGGGAGATACGTAAAGGAAGTCCTCATCAGGCTGCCAGTCGGAAACATCCAACCTGTTTTTGTAGTAAAGGCCTTCCTCGGTAACGGTAAGCATCTTATAATCCGGCTGTGCCGCAAGTGGAACTGCAACCAGAAGCAGTCCAACCATTGCTACTATGAGTGTTTTTTTGGTCATACAGACCTCCTCTCCATTCATACTTTGGAGGGTTTGTTGTTTTTCTCTTGTTTTTTTGACCTCATCCTCATCTCCACTCCCCGATTAACATGAACGGAGCCCAGAAGAAAGGATGGGCATATTTTTCCGATTCCATAAGCGAAATCTGGGCCTCCGAGAGAGCATACGCCTTATTATGCTTCTTCAATACATCATAAAAGACTACCATAAACTCCTTGGTGGATGAATCGTACACCGGCCACAATGTAGCCACGATTGAAGGGGGTCCTTCCATTGCCAGTGAGAAGGCCTTGGCCATGCTTTCCCATTCCAGGCCCGGGCGTTCGGTTCCCACAGCGGTCTCGCAGGCCGAAAGGGTTACAAGACCCATTCTGCGCCACTCCTGCCCCGATATCTCGGTAGCGGTCCATCTTCCGTCCGAGACCTCATCTTCCGCCAGCTGGATATAGGATTCCCAGGGATAGGAATTATTCAGCCAGCAATGGGTGGCAAGATGAAGGACCTCTGTGTTCCCGGATGCTTCAAGTACCGCATTCTCGGTTGCCTTTTCACCGACCAAAAGCCGGGAACCCGGATAGGCAGCCTCTATAGCCTCGGTTTCAATCTGAGCCTCGGGCAGGTTCGCTCCGCTCGGGTTGCCAACCAGAAGTAAGGTATCGGGTCTATTGCCCGGTGTCGCACTGCGACGCTGGATACATTTCAGAAGCTCTGCGGAGGTCAATACGTTCCACTGTCGAATTTTTTCGGATAGAAAATTGAGTTCTCCTTCTTGCTCATATGCAAGGGATCCGAAGGGAACGTAGTAAAGCTGAGCCGAGGGTATAAAGGTGACCACTTCGGCATCGGCAAGGGAACATTCTAGGGGCTTTATTATGATATCGTATAGTGCGATGAGCGCAGATTTGAGGGGGAGCACCTCGTCCACGTAGAATGCACTGTCCTGGTCATCGTCCCAGCTCCATCCTGCAAGTTTGTTTCGCCTGAGAAGCCAGATTCCCCTCTCAAGGCAGCGCCACCTGCATTCGGAAACGAGGTTGGCTAAGGAGTCCCTCGACACAGAAACCGAACGAGCCTCGTAACCTTCCTCTGATACAAGGAACAGGTAAAGCTCCTTCTCCCCGGGATAGGCCATTAACAGCTTCTGTCCCCGGGGAAGGTCCTGGCGCAGGGAACCGAAAAGTACAGGGTCGACGGTTACGGTGAACGCGTAGTCCGGATCGGTCTTTATCTCCGATGCTACCTGGAAGAACTCCGCCTTTGTCTCTGCAAGAAGCTCGGAAAGATGCTCAATCTTCTCCGGAACCTGCTCGGAGGTGTCCTTCAACTGCTCCTCCTGCAGTTGCTTAGATAAAAACTCCTCTTTAAGGGCTAGCTGCTGACTAGCTGCAATCTTCTCCTTGAACTCCTCTTCACCAAGCGCCAGGTGTCCTGCGGTCAGGGATTCTTTCAACTGCTTGAGTTTGGCTCTTTCGATAACCTCGAAGGCGCGCTCGAAACTGTCGGCTTCAACCAGCAGATTGAAGTATCCCTCGTATATCTGGCGGTGTCTATCTGTATATGTGCGGTGAAACTCACTCCCAACCTGAAGCCTGCTTTGTTCAAACTTTTCTACAGATATCCTGGCGTGTTCTAAGGCTAAAGAGTCGTAACCCAACTTATGTTCTGCGGCGGAAAGGTGAGAATAGGTCTCGGCAAGGGTCAGGGGTGGAACTATTGGCATGAGTTCAATTTGTTCGATACTGGACCGGAAATACCCCAGCCCTTTCTCGGCATTCCCTGATTCGAGGTAAGCCATTCCCAATCCGTCCATTGTAATTGCTCTCCCTATCTCAGACCCCGGCGGACTCTGCTCCCATGCATCGAGCGCTTCATCGTAATAAACGACGGCTTGTTCGTATTCACCTACCTTTCTGTAAGCTGTCGCCAATTTGTCAAGATTGGAGGCAAGCATTTCAGGATAGGCACCCGGAGGTAGTTGACGCCATTTCATTACTCCGGTGGTTATTAACTTAAGACCTTCTTCGATCTCGTCTTCAATAAGCCTGATCTGACCGAGTAATATATAGTAGTCACAGATCCTGGGATTATCTTCCCCATGAGTTTTGATAAACCATTCCAATGCACTCTGTGCGAGTGTGTCGGCCTTACCTATTTCACCGAGATCCAGATATGATGAGGCTAACTCGAAATAGGAAACGGCCAGAAATCCAGGTGATTCATCTTGGTTTGCTCTGGCTATTGCAAATGCCTTCATCCGATATTCAAGGGCCTTTTCCTTGAATCCCAGGCTGGAGTAAGTTACACCCAGGAGACCATATATCTGTCCTAAGTCAGGCGAATTTTCACCGGTGTAAGTGCCTGCAAGTTCGATACTTCGTTGAGCTGCATAATCCATGAGTTCGATGTGTCCCAGACCGCTTTGAAGGATGGCAAGATTCCTGAAGCATATTGCAGCCTTAAGCGTGTCGGAGGTGAGGTATATCTGGGCGGCCTTGGGAAACTCCGATAAAGCCCTTTCGTAATTACCGAATCTAAGCTCTGCATACCCCAGATTATACCTGGCGTCTGCGACCTTGGGATGATCTGAGCCTAATGCTTTCATGCGAATTTCAAGTGATTGTTTCAGTTGATCGATTGCCGGAACGTACCTGTTCAGGCTGGAGTAGATATGACCTAAAACATTATGCAGACTGGCTACTAACGTATCATCTTCCGAGACCTTAGACAAGGCGAGGGTCATCGCCCCTTCGGTTGTCGTAAGGGCTGAATCGTATTGTTCGGTAATATTAAGCACCCAACCCAGCATACTCAGCGATTGAACAAGCCCCAGGGTGTCTGCAAGCTCATCACGCAGCCAGGCTTCTTTGGTCAGGTATACCTTGGCCAGTTCGTATTGATCGTTAGCCTGCATCTCGACGCTGAGATTGTGCAGGCTGTCGGCCTTAGCCATCGAGGAATCTTCCCGGTCCGCAGTCCCGGTGGAAAGCAAACTCACCAGAAGCAATACGCCCGCTACCATACTCCTGTTAGGTGTACTCGTAGTTTTCTCTTTATCTATAGCATACCTCCAGCATTCTACAGTTTAGTCTAGTCTATACAATGGGTTTGTCAAGTGATTTGAGCCGGTTCGATTCCCTTGGAGCTTTTCGGAAAAGCCACCACAGAGGCACAGAGACACGGAGCGGTTAAAACTCAGAGATGTAAGACACGTAAGAAAAGAGCTTACAAAGCCCCTCTTTTTAGAAATCGGCGGAAATCTGTGAAATCTGCAGATAATCGAACTTATCCGACAGTCTCCTTGCGCAAGGGAGAAGAAAGGTAATGCAATAGCAGGAATTAAGATGTGTTTTAATATCATCTACAGGTAAAGCACCATCTGTTTACCGTTTGTTGAATCGAATCATGCAACCTAGATACCGCTGCATGCGTCTGTACTCTTCAGATGAGTTTTAAGGAAATAAAGGTGCGTAAAAAATTCCTTGAAGGAGGATTGATTATGAAGCGTACTTTGTTAAGTGCAGTCTTGGTCTTGACAGCGGTAGGATTCGCTACCGAAAGCGGGGGTTTAGGCGGCCCCATGGTGGTTGGAGTCTTGCCCGATTACGGAGCCTTCAATGCCGCACTGGATACATTCAATACCCGCAACTACGGTGGGACTCAAGGACCGGAATTCTCAGGCCCGATGATATTCATCGGCGGGCAGGGGTACGGTTTCGTGGAAGGCTTCTCAGTCGGGGGCTGGGGCGCAGGCTTCTTTAAGGAAGCTACGGGCGACAGCTCCAAGGCCGTGGTCGGCTACGGCATGGGCTACGGCGAGTTCGGCTACCGCATCAACCTGTTCGATCTTGTGTGGTTAAAGCCTGCCTTGCTTTTAGGCGGCGGCGGTATGGGGCTGCACATAGGCCGCTATCGCTCCAGCGGCGGGTTCGGCGATCCTTCCGACGATTTCGACAATGACGAATTCTTCTCCTCCGAAGAAAGCTACCAGGCAGGCAAGGGATTCGTCAACGTCGGTGCGCTGGTTGACGCCACCCTTGTTTTCCCAATGAACGACCGTAAAACCGCCTTGGGCGGTTTGAACGTTAAGGCAGGCTATCTTTATGCCATATACGATTCCGAATGGTGGGACGAAGACGGCTACGCCCGAAATGTGGATTTTAACACCAACGGTCCCTTCCTGAGCGTAGGGGTAGTTTTCGGAGGCAAAGGCAACCAGGACTACGACGAAGGCTGGGACGAGGAGTGGTAGTATGATGAAAAGAATAACATTAGCAATCCTTATGCTGGTCGTATCAGGATTCGCCTTTGAATGGGGAATATACGGAGGTCCGGGAACATCGATGACCTTTACTAACATGAAACCACTGCACAGCGATCTTTCTGCGGATTACGACATCTCAACCATCCCTTCCTTCCAGATTGGTATTGCAACACCTGTAGTACTCAGACTCTGGAACTTTACCCTGGGAGGGGGTGATTCGTATTCCTGGCAGACCGCCTCCGGTAACGATTACAAAACCTTCCTCCACCACAGGATTGATATGTTCGAACTCGGTTACGTGGTCGATCTCGGTGACAATCTTCGTCTCAGACCGGTGGTGGGTATCGGTGATTACGATATTGACCTCAGGATATCGGAGCTTAAAGGCGGATTCGGTGAACCTGATGACGGGGATTCCGACTCACGTCAATACGAATACGATAACACATCTTTCGTAGCCGGTGCGTCTTTGGCATACATATGGAAGTTCGAGAACCGGGTAGTTGTAGGTATTGAAGCCAAGGCAAGATATCTGGTTCCACTCGAACAGAACGTTCCCTGGGAACCAGATGATCGCAGTTACCCCGACGTGTACGTCGACGGTTTCTATCCCCATACCCCGGTAGTGGGTGTCAATTTCCTCATCGGATATGAGAAACTTGAAGAAGACCGTGACGATGAATGGGGAGAGGAGCTCGAAGACGACGGCTGGGAAGAGGACTAACTTCGATAGATCTATAGTGTAGTCAATCGTTTTTTAATTAAACCAATGAAACCGACCGGGATGATTTTCCCGGTCGGTTCTGTCTATCGGATAATGGGATGGGGAAGAATGTAGATCGCAAAGTCTTGAAAAAACAACCGTAACATAAACGTTACATCCTACTTTCATTGTAATTATATAAGACAAGGCAACTTAGTCCACTGGTCGATAAGTCCCCTTATAAACATGCAACATTTATGTTACACTCCATCCAGCGTATAAGTTGCAGCATTTAAGGGACATAGAAGGCATGGCCGGCAAAACCCTTATAAAACTGTAACATTTATGTGTAATATTACGTTATGCAAACTAACGGCCTGGTGTCTGACTGCTCTAAGCTTCGGTGAATGCGTGACTTGCATATGTCTGGCAAATGTTATATATGGTGTTAATAGAGCTTGATGATAACTTCAGTAAAACCGTAAGTTATAAAATTGGTACGCAAATTGTTCTGTATATATCGGACAAGCAATTGGGCCTATCCGGTAAAAATAAAAACATAAGGAGGAGATTGTGTTCGCAAAACACAAAAAACTCTTCGTTATCCTGGGGTCGGCGCTGCTGCTGGTCGCCGGGGTAACCGTGCTCTTCGCCGCCACCACGGATTGGTCAGGTGGTGGAGGAGGCACATGCTACATAAACGGTGAATGGTACCGCCCATGGGCCTACTGGGAAGGCGAATTGGACGACGTGTCCAACACCTTCGAGGGTACATGGGATGGTATCAATGATTGATCGAGGTCGAGGAATGCCTTGACATTTGAAGTATTAACGTTACAGTAAAGGTATAGACCAAGGAGGATAAGGTGAATTTATTTACCCTTTCTTTGATTTTTTTCCTGCAGGGCGGGGTTATCAAGGAAGACTTCTGCGTCCATCCGGATTCTCCCGCCAGGTCCGGAAAAGAAGGTGCATGGGTAGCCGCACTGCCCCAGGGCTGGGCGGTTACCTGGAGTGATTACCGTAACCCCGGGGTATGGGGCGTTATCGACGTATATGCCCAGCTTCTTGATACAGATGCCGAACCGGTGGATTCCAACTTCCGAGTAAACGTCTCCTCCGGTGACATATTAGAGGCCGCAGGAACCGTGGGCGCCGACGGTCAGGGAAACATACTCGTAACCTGGGGCGCTTCGCAGGTTAGATTCAGAAGAAGGTTCACCCCGGACGGGGAACCGCAGGGAGAGATAGTGGAGGGTGGCATGAGCGGTGTGCATCTGGGGATGAACCAGTCCGGTGATTACGTTACTGTGGGGGTTGAGGGTTATCTTCAGATCAACCTGCAGGCCTTTGCTAAAGACGACATCTGCAAGTGGGGACCGGTAGAGGTGGCGGTGGCCGAAAGATTTGGACCTACCGCACGCGCGGCAATCGCGCCGGACGGTTCCAGCGTGGTCGTGTGGGACGACGTGATAGACGGTGTGTCCTGCATCTTCGGAAGATGTTTCGATAAGGACGGCTTACCCC
>WJJO01000130.1 GCA_014729665.1 Caldifarciminota bacterium | reverse complement strand
GGGGGTCCGAGCGCAGGATGTGCAACAACTGCGGCGAGATATTCTCGGTAGAAGTAAGGGAGGAACGGGAAGAAGATTCACCGGTAATAGACGTCACCGAAAAGGAAGACCTGGATGAGTTCACCTACAAGCCGGGCGCATACCTCGAACAGCTCAAGCGCGAACGCGAGGAAGCCGAACGGGAAGCCAGGAAATCGCAGGCAATGTTCGCAGAGATGGCCGAGGACCTCGAAGAATCCGGTGATGCTGCCACCCACGAAACCGAGATCGCCGACCTCGAACCGGAAGTCGAAACCGAGGAGGAGATAGAAGTCGAAGAAGAGCCTGAAGAGGAGAGCGCGTCGGCCCAGTACGAAAGGCTTCACGCGCAGATGAAAGCCGAACAGGAGGCCGAGGACCGCGAACACAAGGCCAAGGCCGCATTTGCAAAGCCTGAACCCAGGAGGACGTCCTCAGGTCTGGTGGAGCAGCTGGAGGGTATCTTCTCATCGAAGCCTTCAACCCCCAGACCTCAAGCCAGACCCGCGGCTAAGGCTTCTGCAAAGAAGAAGAAGAATACAGCCGGGTGCGTGATAGTCGGGGTGGTTATCCTCATAGTCGCGTTGTCGATAATCTGCAGCATCCTGGACTAGCAAATGCCCGAGGAACCGGAAAGGCCCTCAGTAAAAAACCGGAAACGCAGATTCCTTTCGATACTGTGGTTCGTCGTGCTCGTAGTCGGGATAGGATTGATTCTCTTCCTTGTCGATTTACTGTTCTCTTTAACCAAATAGTCCGGGTTTATGCTTGACAACCAACCAAACAGGAATAAGATAAGGGATGGATAAAACAGGCTTCGGAAGAGTACAGGCCGGGGCAAGACCCTTTTTAATAACGATTACACTCTTTTCGATGCTTCTTATATCATTCGGTCATGCCGAGTCCTATTACCTGCATCGCCCCGATCCGTCTGTAAATTTACACGGGGAATATACGGTCGGGCTTCACATCTTCCCCCAAGGTGGATTAACCGCTTCCCTTTGTGTCGGGTTTTTCGACCGCTTTCAAATCGGGCTTTCATACGGTGGAGAGAACATAGTCGGTTCGGGTAGAATCAATTGGAGTAATCGTCCGGGGATTCAACTCAAGGTGGCCGTATTAGATGAAGAGATATACAGAAACCCCCTTTCCCTTGCAGTGGGTTTCGATTCCCAGGAACCGCCCGGTTCCAACCTCCGTGCTGAAGACGAGGTGGGTTCACCGGGTTTTTACCTGGTGGCAGGAAGACTCTTCAACACCGGAATAATCGGTTTCGATATCGGTATGGGTGCGGGATACGAAATTTTCGATGAAGATCAAAATGAAGACCCTCTGCATTTTTACGCCGTTTCAGGACTGGTCATCGCAGATGTCTTCACCATGACCCCTGAATTAACCGTCTATCCCCAGCGAAACCCCGATGATGAAAGCGTTCTTAATCTGGGACTGGGATTCAAATGGGATGTATACGACGGTTTGAAATTGGAATTCCTGCTTGCAGATCTTTTAACCGGTATGGATGAAGGTTGGACAAGGAGCCTTCGTTTTCAAACTACACAGGAGTTTTGATGCAAAAAACAGTTGCAAAGCTCGAGGAGATGTCGGTTGAGTTCGTGGACCTCAAGCTTTCGGACCTTGCAGGAAAACTTCACCACATCACCTTTCCCTTAAGCCGGCTTGCCAAGGCCATAAAGACAGGCATAGGTTTCGACGGCTCCTCGCTCGGTGGATTCCGGGGCGTCCAGGAGTCGGATTTGATAGTAAGACCGGATACCTCGAACATCGTAATCGATCCCTTTTACGAACGCTCCACCGTAACCTTCTTCGGAGACATATACGAACCCGACGGCAAGACCCCTTTTGCCGGCTGTCCGCGCAACATCCTGAAAAAAACCCTCGAGCATATCCGCGCCTCCGGTATCGCCGATAAGATAATCGTACTGCCCGAGTTCGAGTTTCATATCTTCGACGAGGTGGAGTTCTTCGCCGAACCTACCCAGTCGGGATACGTCGTTACGACAGGCGAGGAAGGGCTGGCGGACTCGTTAAAGAACGCATACCACATATCCAACCCCCTTGACACGACCGCCAACCTGCGCTCCGATATCGCCGCAATCATCGCCGATGCCGGGATAGACGTGAAGTATCATCACCACGAGGTCGGTCCGCACTCCCAGGTCGAGATAGAAGCCGATTTCATGGACGTCTCAAGGGCCGGCGACTCGATTCAGCTCATAAAATATATAGTCAAGAACAGGGTAGCAGGCGAAGGACTTTTCGCTACCTTCATGCCCAAACCCCTTGCAGGACAGGCGGGGAACGGCATGCACCTTCATATCCAGCTCTGGAAGGGCGAGAAGAACGTATTCGCATCAGCATCGGACGAAAACGAACTTTCAGAAACCGCACTTTCTTTCCTGGGCGGGATAATCAAACATGCCCGTGCGCTCTGCGCCTTTACAAATCCGTCTACCAACTCGTACAAGAGGCTTATGGGCGGGATGGAGGCTCCGAAACAGGTCTTTCACTCCAGGGCAAACCGTAAGGCCGCCGTACGCATACCCGGATACGTCAGGGGCGCAAAGGACCTGCGCTTCGAGTACCGGGTGCCGGATGCGATGGCCAACCCTTACCTGGCCGTTGCAGGCATCCTTCTGGCAGGCCTCGACGGCGTAGAAAACAAACTCAATCCCGGTCCCCTTATCCCTGATGAACCTAAGCCTTCAGACAAGAAGTTCCCTGTCCTGCCGCACGATCTTTCCCAGGCCATACGCTCACTCGCGCAAGACTCTGGGTTCCTTACCCGGGATGATATCTTCCCTAAAGATGTAGTAAAAAAATGGATTAAAGAAAAGGAGAAAGAGATAGAGGAAATTTCGTCCTATCCGACTCCCGCTGAGTATATAAAATACTTCGCAATCTAGAAAGACCATAGCGAAAGGAGGCATCATGGCGGTGAGAGTGGCGGTCAACGGTTTCGGCCGCATAGGACGGATATTCTTCCGTTCATCCTGCAAGAATCCGGATCTCGATATTGTTGCGGTAAACGATATCACCGACGCTGCAACACTCGCTCACCTTTTAACCTACGATTCGGTTCACCGCAGGGATCCGGTACAGGCAATTGCCGGCGACGGGGACTTTACCGTAGGCGCACATAAGGTCAAGGTGCTCGCTCAGAAAGACCCTGCGAAGCTTCCATGGAAAGAGCTCGGTATTGATGTGGTTGTGGAGGCAACCGGCATATTCCGCACCTTCGAGAAGGCCTCACTGCATCTTAAGGCGGGCGCGAAGAAGGTGGTTCTTTCAGCGCCGGGTAAGGGCAAGGTTCCCATACCGACCTTCGTGATGGGGGTCAACCACACCTATTACAAGCCCGATACCGATCACATCATCAATAACGCCAGCTGTACGACCAACTGTCTTGCGCCGGTAGTCAAGGTCTTAGACGAGGGCTTCACCATCCAGAAAGGCTTCATGACGACAGTACACTCCTACACCGCGGACCAGAGGATTCTGGATGCTCCACACTCCGATCTCAGGCGCGCGCGGGCGGCGGCCGTTTCGATGATCCCGACGACCACAGGCGCGACAAAAGCCATAACAAAGGTTATGCCGCACCTGGAAGGCAGGCTCGCAGGGATGGCAATCCGCGTTCCAACGCCTAACGTATCGATAGTCGATTTCGCAGCCGTTACCGAGAAGCTAACCAACGCAGACGAGATCAACGCGGCCTTTAAGAAGGCCGCAGAAGGCGAACTTGCAGGCATCCTTACCTATCTCACCGATCCACTCGTATCCGTCGACCTGACATCGAATCCGGCATCCTCGATATTCGATTCGGGGCTGACCGAGGTAGTGGACGGCAACCTGGTCAAGGTATTTTCCTGGTACGACAACGAGTGGGGTTATGCGAACAGGATACGCGATCTGGTCCTCTACATTGGGGGGAAGCTGTGATACTTCGAAGTGTAGAAGAGCTTCCATTGAAACCCGGCAACAGGGTACTGGTTCGCGTGGACTACAACATCCCGGTTAACGAGGAAGGCCTTATAACAGACGATGCCCGCATCAAGGGAACCGTGGATACACTTCAGTATATCCTCGGCAAGGGGGCTATACCCATAATCATCTCCCACTGGGGAAGGCCTCAGGGGGACCCGCATCCTGACAAGAGCCTTGCAAGGGTGGTTCCGGAGCTTCAGAAGATACTTCATCACCGGGTCAACTTCCTTGCCCAGCCCTTTGCCGAAACCACAAGGGCGAGTGTTGCCGCATCACAATCCGACGAGTTATTCCTTCTTGAGAACCTGCGGTTTCACGCAGGCGAACGCACCAACGACGCGGAGTTCGCCAGGGCGCTTGCGGCATACGCGGACTACTACGTCAACGACGCGTTCCCGGTATCGCACCGCAAGCAGGCGAGTGTTTCCGCACTGCCTTCCCTGTTCAAGACCCCTGCGGCCGGGTTCTCTCTTCTGCGCGAGGTGGAGTACTTCAGCAGACTCATACACGCGCCCGAAAAGCCGTACGTTGTCATCATAGGGGGCAGGAAGATCGAGGACAAGGTACGTTCACTCAGATTCCTCCTGGACAAGGTAGACGAGGTTCTTGTGGGCGGCGCATCGGCGTTTACCGTGCTGCGGGCAAGGGGCTTTCAGGTGGGATACTCCCTGGTCAATGAGGACCTTATTGACGAGATGGACGATATTGCCGATTCCGAAAAGGTCAAGCTGCCTACCGACTTCATCGCCGCGCCCTCATATGCAGAGCCGGACAAGAGCGAGGTGGTTCCGGCTCACGCATTCCCCGAAGACCTTCAGGGGTTCGACATCGGTCCCGAGACAACGAAGGCATTCTGCTCCTCTGTTCTCGAGGCCTCCACCGTGCTGTGGTTCGGCCCTCTGGGCGCTTACGAGGAGCGCGCGTTCTCTAAAGGCTCTCTCGAGGTGACAAGGGCAATGGCCGAGGCCACCAAGAAGGGTGCGACCACGGTGACCGGAGGCGGCGACTCCCTGGCCATGCTCAGACTGTTCAGCTTCAAGGACAGCCTTTCGCACGCATCCATCGGAGGAGGAGCGTGCCTGAAGTTCATGGAAGGGGCAGAACTGCCCGGGATAGCGCCTCTGGTCAAGGAACGCTGAAAGTAACGCTGACCGCTTTCCGCTCACCGCCAACCGCTGACAGCCTACGGCTGACGGCAGAAGTGAGTGAAGGCGACGCAGTTGCTTCCATCAAGCGACGGGCGCAGTTATTCCCACTAAGAAAACTAAATTCCCAGTTATAACCAAATAAAGCGATATACGTCTTCCCCTATCCCTGATACTTCTTGTGTTAAGGAAAAGTGCTCCAGCTTATCGGAGGTAAAGACTTTCCCATATTTCAACACAGGCTATAGTCCGTCTCCGGTCTTTTCGGCTTAACTAAAAAGGAGCAAGCTTTATAGTATTTGTACCCCTACCTGGAAACCCAGCCAGATGTCGGTGTAGTTCCTCGCATCGTAGTCGCCGACGGGTATGCCGAAGTAGCGTACTGCATCGCCGTCCCACTCCTGGGAATGCCACACGTTGACGGTAGGTCCTGCGGTAAAAGCAAGTTTTGGAGTAATCTTTATCCCGCCGGTAAACCTGACCGTGGTCAGGCCGTTATAAGAATTCTGGCTGATAAATGGCCATATTCCGTCCTCAAATTGATAATGGACCGCATCGATATCTACGAATAGAGGTCCCGGGGCAGGGATATGACCGCCCAGACCTATACCGAACTTGCTGCGAGCACCAAAGGGCTGGTAACCGTACGTCCATACGTTATAGAACGCCTGAGAACCGAACTTAATTCCGGCATTCAGGACCGCAGTTTCGTCCGTCCAGAAATTGACGTGGAACTGACCGTTCTTTACCACCGAGGCAAGGCCTACGGGCACGCCCGAGTGGTCGCGTGCGATATTGACAACGCCCAGCTGCAGACCCCTTGCATAACCTGCTATATTCACCACACCTATCTGGGTAAATGTCTGTCCGAGGGCGATATTGACAACGCCTATCTGGGCAGGACAGGAACCCCGCGCAATATTCAAGGTTCCTGATACCTGTGCCCCGATAACGTCCCTTGCGGTTATGTTTGCTACACCTGCGATTTGAAGACCTGTAGCTTCCCCTCCTGCAATATTGGCAACACCGCCTAACTGAAATCCGGATACGCTTCCGAGTGCGGTGTTGAGCACCCCTGAAACCTGACCTATATTGAGATTCTTGCCGACGAAGTTACCGACTCCGGCAACCTGCAGACCCACGCAGTTCTTGCCGGCAACGTTTGCAACCCCGCCGAACTCGAGCCCTGCAACGTTTTCACCGACCAGATTGGCAACGCCGCCTATCTGAAGGCCTGCCACGTGGTTCTTTTCAATATTGAATATCCCGCCCAGTTCAAAACCCTTAACGGAACCTATGTATCCACCGAGTATGTTGAACGAGAAGTTCGAGGCAACCTGACCGGATGAGAATCCGTTGGTTGAAAGGGGATAGATAAAGGTGACGGATATCGGTCGGTATATCTCCTGCGCAGAGACCGGTGATGATATGAGGACTGTTGCGAGTAAGGCAACTGTAAAAATACGATTAAACTTCATGCTTCCTCCTTGATCATTAGACGATATTATTTGAAAGATTATAACCTGGGATTTACGCACGTCAAACCCTGAACTTTCTACTCATTGAATGAGAAATGTTTGAAAGAAATAAGACACGTATCCTTGACAGACTACATAATTTTACGTAGAATTGTTGTACATGAAACTCGCCAATCTGATTATGGGTAGTCTCGCAATCTTGCTTATGGGGCTTCCGGGTTTTGGATACCCTCAGACCGAAGATACCCAGACAACGGACGTAAGCAAATTAGTTGAGACTATAAATGAGGGGGATTACCTCGAGCAACTCCGGGCCGCAAACCAATTGGCTGAAATCGAAGGTTCAGAGGCTGTCAGACCATTGATAGAAACAATCAAGGATGGACGCTTTACCCACGACCTTTACGAGACAATTAAACAAGTCCTGGTGAATATTGGTGATGAGGCAGTACCGGAGTTGTTGAAATACATCGATGACGATGACTCCTTTGTACGGGGTTTGGCAGTCTATGCACTCGGTGAAATCGGTGCCGACACCGCATTCGCGGTCCTTGTAGATATTGCCTTGAGTACCGAATTCGATACCGATCGCTCTAACG
>WJJO01000129.1 GCA_014729665.1 Caldifarciminota bacterium | reverse complement strand
GTAACGGGTTTAATTATATGCTAATCTGCAACAATGCGATTTTCTATTGTTTTTTTGCTGTTCAGGGCCACAAAACGTGGAGTATAATTACCGTCTACTCAAAGCTAATCGCTTATCGCTAACGCTGGTTTGATAACCGAATAGAAAAAACGCTATCAGGGGTTGTCGGCCTGGAAACTAGGTTAATTTCGCCAGGTAAACCACGTAGGCGATAATCTGGGTCAGAATAAGGTTGCCCTCGACTATGGTTTCGAAAAGTACATCGGAGTAAAGCCATTCCGATCTTGTTAAGATAAGGAGTATTAAACCGTATACCAGGTTTATTAAGAAAAACAGGGCCATTGGAGAACACCACCCCATGATATAGGCGGCGATAAGACCTGCCGCGGCAATCATCAGAACAGCCAGTCCCAACCTCCGGGTGTTCTTCTCGCCTATAAGAACAGGAATCGTTTCCCTTCCTACCATCCTGTCGCCCTGGATATCGCGGATGCTGTAGACCAGGGAACGTGTAAAGGCTATACCGAACACGAACAGGGCTGCAATCCCGGTTGCCGGGCTAAAGTTTGAGTCGGATGCAGGAACCACGAGTATTGCGATGACTACGGTCCAGGCAATACCCAAAAAAAGGTCCTTTGAACCGGGGATATCCATCAACCTACGGGGCCATACCTGCCTCTTTTCAAATAACTGAACACGGTACACCAAACCCAGAAGAGACATTGCAAATATCAACGAAAATGTGAAGGGCCCCAATATATAGGCTACGATAAGGGAAGAGGTCAGGCCCAGAACCCCCAGGGTCAGTAGTAATCTCCGGTAACGGGTGTAGAACTCCATCCTTGCCGGATATTTGATTTGAGTCGAGAAGCGGTCTGTAAAGTGATTGAGAAGATGGGTTCCGAAGATATAGGCTGCAACTATCCACTGGTAGGTAAGCTCGGGTTCGATTCCCTGCAGCCGGGTGGCGGCGTAAAGTAATCCCGCGGCTCCGTAGGCAACCAGAAGGTTGCTCCGTACGATAAACTGCCACACCGAGGCTAGGAAAGAAACGAAGGACCCGCGCCTTTCCCTGATCCTTTCCAGGGCGTGAAGGATACGTCTTATCATCCAGGAAGGCGTGGAAGCCCCTGCGGTTACACCAACGGTCTTATATTTTCCCAGTTCATGTTTATCCAAATCGGCCTCGATCTCGACGTGGAAGGCGCGCGCCCCCTCCTCCTCGGCAATCTCTGCTAGCCTCCGGGTGTTGCCCGATGCAAATCCGCCCACCACAACCAAGGCCTTGACCTCACGAGCAAGCTTGCGAACCTCCTGCTGTCGTCTGTACGTGGCGTCACATATGGTTTCATATACCTCGGCATCCGGCCTGACTTCCCTTAGTGTTTCGATAAGCCTGCTCCAGGTTTCGATGTTCTGGGTAGTCTGGGCAACCATAGTAACTCCCCGGTCGGCTGGTATTTTTGCAAGCAGTCTTCGGAGTCCGCGCAAGTCCTTTACGATACTAACCTTCTTTCCTGCATGGGCCGCGATTCCCTTGACTTCGGAGTGGTCCCTGTCCCCGAATACGATAAGATGACGACCGGCGCTTGCAGCCCGTTCAGCAAGCATCTGAACCCTGGCCACCTTCGGACACGTGGCGTCTATTATGTCAAGATTCCGCTTAGCTAACTTCCTTCTTATTTGAGGACTTACGCCGTGGGAGCGAATGATGACCGAAGCGCCGTCCGGGATATCCTCAACACCCTCTGCAACCTTAACCCCTCTCATTTCAAGTATTTCCAGCACCTGCGGATTATGAATCAATTCACCTAATGTGTAAAGATTTCCCCCCTTGAGGGCCGCCTCAAATGCAAGATTTACAGCCCTCCGAACCCCATAGCAGAACCCTGAGGTCCGTGCGAGTTTAATCCTCACTCTTCGTAATCTGCCTCTTCTTGCGTTTCCTTAAGGTTACGGTCAGCCGCGATTATTTCTATCTCCGCCTCCGAAACCTTAGTAGGATAATCTCCGGAAAAACAGGCCGTGCAAAAGTTGATATCCTTCCTACCCCTGACAGCCTCAACCATGGCCTCGAAATCCTGATATATCAATCGATCCGCGCCGATGATATCCTCAATCTCCTTCTCGGTGTGAGACTTAGCTATAAACTCTTCATGGGTAGCCATATCAATCCCATAGACGCAAGGGAACCTCAGGGGTGAACCGTAGACCGCATAGTAAACCTCAGCGGCCCCGGCCTGACGTATCAGTTTAATAAGCTCGAGTGCGGTATTGCCACGCACTATTGTATCGTCAACCAAAAGTACCCTTTTGCCCTTAAGTTCACTTCGGACCGGGTTGAATTTCTGCCTGACCGAAGACTTGCGTTTCGGCTGACTGGGCATTATGAAAGTCCGTTGTATGTAGCGGTTACGAATAAGTCCTTCAGTTATCTTCCATCCGGCCTGTCTTGCAAGTGCGAGGGCTGCGGGGCGCGACGTATCCGGAACGGGAACTACCACATCGGCCGTTATCCCTCTTTTTGTACACTTCCTTGCCAGGACTTTACCCAGGCGTCTGCGCGCTTCTATTACGCCTATCCCTTCGATGACCGAATCGGGACGGGCGAAATACACCCATTCGAATATGCAGGGTTTTTTCCTCGCGTGTGAAATCTGACGGTGTGAAACCTTCCCTTCGGTCGAGACGTGAACCGCCTCGCCGGCCTCAACCTCACAACTGAATTCAAACCCTAAAAAATCGAAGGTTACCGTCTCTGAAGCAAATGCAACCATACCGTCCTTACGTCCCATGACAAGGGGCCTTATGCCGTGTGGGTCGCGGAATCCAAGAAGGCTTCCGTCTCCCAGCAAGGCCACCACCGAGTAAGCTCCCTTTACCTTGCGAAAAACCCCTGCAACCGCTTCATAAAGGTCGTCTGCACTGAAGGTGGATGAGTTCTTGTGCCCCAACTCATCTGCGAAAACGTTGAGGATAACCTCAACATCGGAAGTCGAATTCAACTGTCTGCGGTGAATCCTCTGCAGTTCGTCCTTGGCCGACGTGAAGTTGACTACATTTCCGTTGTGCACCATAGCTACGCCGTGCGGGTAGTTTACGTAAAAGGGCTGGGCATCCTCCGGCGATCCCCTGCCTATGGTAGGGTATCTTGTCTGACCAATCCCTGCCGACCCGCGAAGACGGGCAAGGTTCTTCTCATTAAAAACACTCCGAACCAGACCGATACCCTTCTTAAGATGCATAATTCCGTCGAAGGTTGCGATACCTGCTGCATCCTGGCCCCGATGCTGCAGGGTCAGTAATGCCTCGTAGAGATCGTATCCGACATCACGGCCCTGCGCGACGATACCTACTATCCCGCACATTGTTAATCCCCGCCTTCAGAAGCCGTATCTTCTTGCGGCTGATCGATCGAGATAGTGTCAACGGCGGAGATAGAATCTGTGGCTGTTGAATCCTCGTGTGTTGTATCACGGGGATCGATCATCTCCAGCCTCTCTGCTGCGACCTTTCGCAGGTAATCGGGATCCGATGCAAGCCGTTCGAGCTTCTGGCGTGTAAGCTCGATCTCGGCCTTTAATTCAATCATCTTACGTTCCAGTTGTACCTCCCTCTGTTTCACCTGTATTAGCTTTATCAGTCCGTTTGGACCTGCGAGGAAAAGAAACGCAACCACGGCAAAAACGGCAATTGCAATTATCCATCTTCCGCCTCGTTTCATTGGTTGAAAATACGCGGTCCGTAGTAAGGTGCGGAGGTCTCCTCTTCGATCCTCAAGAGTTCGTTGTACTTTGCGACGCGCTCGGACCGGGTAGGGGCACCGCTCTTTATCTGTGATGCATTGACGGCTACCGTAAGATGGGCAATGGTAACATCCTCGGTTTCACCTGAACGGTGGGAAAGGATTGTATGGTACCCTTCACCCTGGGCCATGAGAATAGCCCGGAGTGTCTCGGTAAGAGAACCGATCTGGTTGGGTTTTACCAAAAGTGCGTTTCCCACCCCTTGCTCAATGCCTTTGGATAGTATTTCAGGATTGGTAACGAAGATATCGTCCCCCACCAGTTGAAGCCTGTCGGTTAAACGCGTGGTCAGGAGTTTCCAACCGTCCCAGTCGGTTTCGGCAAGGCCGTCTTCCACCGATACCAGGGGATATCGACCGAGCAGATCCTCGTAATGATCAATCAGGTCTCCCGCATCAAGCATCTTCCCGCCGAGCTTGTACTTTCCCTCGGCGTAGAACTGGCTTGCCGCAACGTCAAGGGCAAGGTAAATCTCTTCACCTGGCTTGTAACCCGCTTTCTCAATAGCCTTCATGAGTAAGTCCAGTGCCTCGGTATTATCCGCGAGATTCGGTGCAAAGCCACCCTCGTCGCCTATCCCCGCACCCACACCTGCATCGATCAGTTCATCCTTCAAGGTGTGGTAGATCTCCGAACCTGCACGCAAAGCCTCGGAAAAGGAATCAAATCCAGCCGGAACCAGCATGAACTCCTGAAACTCCAGGTTATTGGTCGCGTGAGCCCCGCCGTTAATAACGTTCAGCAGCGGAACGGGAAGATTGAATCCGACTATGCCGCCTAGATAACGGTAGAGTGGAAGACCCAGACATGCAGACGCCGCCTTGGCCACTGAAAGTGAAGCGCCAAGTACGGCGTTGGCTCCCAGCTTGGCCTTGTTAGGGGTTCCATCGAGCTCCAGGAGTATGGAATCGATCGAGGCTTGATCGAAAGGTAACTCCCCCAGAAGGGCATTCCGGATTGTGGTGTTCACGTTATTAACGACCGTAAGCACACCTTTACCGTTGAAACGGGACTTATCGCCGTCGCGCAGCTCGAGTGCTTCGAGTTCACCGGTGGACGCTCCCGAAGGAACGATCGCCCGTCCCATCGAGCCGTCGGCCAGCCAGCATTCGACCTCAACCGTCGGATTACCCCTGGAATCAAGAACCTCCCTAGCGCAAAGTTCAGCTATTTCTGCCATTATTTCACCTAACCCTGGGCCTCGAGCCTTTCGTATTCTGCACGACGTTCAGGATACAGGGGGAAGCTCTCGCAGAGCTCTGCAACCTTGGCCTTTATCGCCGGGTATTTCTCCTTATCTTCGATGTTGGTTATCAATTCGTCTATTATCTCGGCAATCTTAGCCATCTCAGGCTCCTTCATACCCCTGGAGGTAAGAGCCGGTGTTCCCAGACGGATACCTGATGTAACGAATGGTTTTTCCGGGTCGTACGGTATTGTGTTTCGATTGCAGGTTACGTCGATCTGCTCAAGCCTGCGTTCGACCCTGCGTCCGGTAACACCCTTAGAACGCAAATCCACGAGTAACAGGTGGCTGTCGGTACCTCCCGCGACCAGCCTGTAATCCCTTTTTGCGAGCTCTGAGGCAAGGGCCTTGGCATTGGCAACGACCTGTTTCTGGTAGACTTTGAACCCTTCGGAAAAGGCCTCCTTAAAACATACCGCCTTAGCCGCGATAACGTGCTCTAAAGGCCCGCCCTGCATCCCGGGGAAGCTAACCTTGTCGACGGTCTTGGCATGTTTCTTTTTGCACATTATTATGGCCCCGCGTGGTCCGCGCAGGGTTTTATG
>WJJO01000128.1 GCA_014729665.1 Caldifarciminota bacterium | reverse complement strand
TAGGAATGACGCTCGTCTGTAACCAGGTCGAACCCCTTAAGGACCTTCAGGTGCTGGGATACCGCACTTTGACTGATGCCCAGCTTTTCAGCCAGTTCACCCACGTCCAGAGGTCCCTGTTTGAGGACCTCTATTATCTGCATCCTGCTCTGGGTACTTATTGCCCGGAGCAGGCGCGCACGTTCTACAACAGTAAACCTTCTCATAAGCTTATACTATATTAGTAACCGCTAATAAGATTATAATCCTTTCGAGTCTTCTGTCAAGCCGGTTTTTTGTAAGGATAATCTCGGTAGATGACCGCAGGTTTTTGTGTAAGCAGGAGGAACGGATTATTTTTCCGCAATAGACTGTTTGATTAACGTGTCTATCTCGGATACAATCCTGCGTTTAACCTCAAAGGCCTCTCTTGCCAGAACCCGTTCCTTTTCGTCTTTCCACTCGTTGCCCAGCCGCTGAAGGAATGTAAGTTTTTTCATTGGATCAATGGATTCCCCGTCAGGTCCGGTGGTCATGTCGGCGTAGATTAATATCTTGGCTTCCAGCGGTACGTTTGCGGTTTGCGGGAGAGCGTAAACCCTTACGATTTCGGCTACATCGGTGTGCCCGCGATCTGTAAGCATCTCGGCACTCGATGCACCGATATCAAGACCTTTCCTGTGCCCGCGGCCCACGTTCTTTAACAGTGCGGAAACCACAACCTTTTCGGTATCTACCTTTTGACCTGCATCCTTCAGTATCTTACATATGCTTTCGGCCCTGGTGGCCACGCCCTCGGAGTTGGATTTATCTTTCTCCTCTTGTCCGAGTTCCGCCACCAATGCACGCGCCTGGTCTCTAGATATCATGCCGTCTGCTCCTCATTTCCACCTTTAGCATAGCCTGAATCGGGCATTTGTCAAGTGTACTGTTCTCCATTTCATCTTTGCGACGACGCTTGCGGCCCGGAGGGTAAAAAGTTAGCAGGCGACCTTCGGTCGCTGTCGGACTGGTCTGTCGAAACGATACGGTGCACGGAGAGTCGGATTGATTCTTTCGAACTCATTATCTCATCTGTTCTCCGTATAGTCTGTGTTTAAAACATCCGGTGGACATTCAAAAAATATTCAGTATTATTTAGAATAAATACAGATTCAGTACAGGAGGTTTTGTAATGCCTGCAAGTAGAGATATAAAACCTGAACAGGTACGAGGATTCGAGGAGGCCTTCCGTGCGGACCCTCGCAACAGGTTGGCACGCAATGCCGCGACCGTTAACCCTCTAAACAAGATCGTGCAGAATCGTGAAAGCGTTATAGCCTCAGAGCACACCTTTTCTCACCTTATCGAAGGTCTTCCCATAACCAACCAGAAGAAGTCCGGACGCTGCTGGATGTTTGCCGGACTCAATCTATTTCGACTGGAAGCGGCCAAAAACCTCAAACTGAAGGAATTCGAGCTTTCGCAGGCATACCTGATGTTCTTCGACAAGCTTGAGAAGGCTAACTACTTCCTGGAAAACATCTTAGAAACCGCAGATGAACCTCTTGGGAGCAGGCTATTCATGCATCTTATGAACGCTCCCATACCGGACGCGGGTCAGTGGGATATGTTCGTAAATCTGGTCCGCAAGTACGGGGTGATTCCCAAGGTAATTATGCCTGAAACCGAATCCAGTTCCACAACCTGGCCTATGAATAAGGTGCTTTCTGCAAAGCTGCGTGAGTACGCAGCAGAACTCAGGAAGATGCATAAGAAAGGTTCCTCAGAAGGAGACCTCCGCACTCGTAAGAGCAAGATGCTCGAGGTTGTCTACAGGATGCTGGCCATCCACATGGGGGAACCGCCGTCTGCTTTCAACTGGCAGTGGCGTGATAAGGATAACAAGTTCCATCGCGACGGGGTAATTACACCCCACGAGTTTTATGAAAAGTATGTCAAGTTCGATATGGATTCCACCGCCTGCCTTATTAACTGCCCTACCCAGGACAAGCCGTTCAACAAGATGTATACTATCGAGTATCTGGGCAACATGGTGGGTGGTGACATCATCCGCTACCTGAACGTAGATATCGATACCTTTAAGAAAGCGGCGGTTAATATGATAGCCGACGGCAAGCCGGTGTGGTTCGGCTGCGACGTGGGCAAGATGATTGACCGGGACGCAGGTATTCTCAACGATCAACTTTACGACTACGGGCTTTTATACAATACCGAGTTCAAAGCGGACAAGGTCGAGCGTGTTGACTACGGGCACAGCGTTATGACCCACGCCATGGTTCTGACCGGTGTCGACCTTGATGAGGATAACAAACCGGTAAAATGGCGGGTGGAGAACAGCTGGGGAGACAAGGTGGGCGATAAGGGTTATTTCGTCATGAGCGATGCCTGGTTCGAGGGCTACACTTATGAAATAGCGGTGGAGAAGAAGTACCTTTCAAAGGAGCTTTTGGAAGTCCTGGAGACCGAACCTGTGCGCCTGCCGCCCTGGGATCCTATGGGGGCGTTGGCTTTTACCCCATAGTGTTGTTTCACAACACTATGGGGACAACGAATAAATGCTCCTTTTGCCCTACGGGCAAAAGATCGCAGGCGGACTTTTACCTCTCCCTTTGAGACTGTCGGATATGTCCAGAAAATCAATGATTGACTTCGTCGCTTCGCGTTGCTTCGCCGCAAAGCGTACACAGATTTCCTGCAAAACAGGTTTTGACAAGTTCTTTATTTGAGCGACTTACCGCTCTGGCCTTTTTACCACTCTGTGGTTACTTTTATCTTCCTTTAGTCGCCGCTTCGCGTCCGACAGCCTCCTTTAGGAGAGGATTAGGGTGAGGGTTATTGCGAGGCTCCCCTCGGAAGCCGAAGCTCCGAAGGCCAACGCTTGCGGCCCGGTAGGGTCACGCTTGCGGCCCGGTAGGGTCAAAAGATAGCAGGTAGGTGGTATGCCTTGCCTTATGAGTTGATTCATAAAAGTTCGTAGGTGATGTAGATGTTGTACTTTAACTCGATTTCTCCGGGTTCGAGGTTTAAGGATCCATATGCAGTTGCAGGTATGGATTCAAATCGAGCACCACCATAACCGATATGCGGCATATCTCGCGGTTGAAACTCAGAGATAATAACCGGCTTACCCAGCTTGAATCCTGCGACTTCAGCCATCTGTGCAGCCTTTTTTTCGGCAGCATTCAAGGTCTTTTCTCTAAGCTCAGGCATGTAGTTCTTCGGTTCTTCGAGGGTAAATCTAATGTCGCGGATATCAGTTGCACCAGCTTGTAATACCTGATCGGTAAGGGGGATTACTATCGCAAAGTTACGTACCTTTACCTTCAGTACATGTTTAACTTGATAACCTTCTTGTTTTATAGGATTCCCATACTCATCATAGCGATACTCCTCTGTTACCTCGTAACGTGTAGTTTGCATATCGTCTGAGGCTATCTCGTTTGCCTTCAAT
>WJJO01000127.1 GCA_014729665.1 Caldifarciminota bacterium | reverse complement strand
TTCTCAGGTAAAGTCATATTCATATCCTCCTTGTCTCTAACTCTACCTGAGACGCAATTCATTGCAACCTACACCTAATTAAAGCTAAAATAGAAAAGATAATCATCGTCACAGGAGCAAAACCTTCAGACGTCAAATTGTGCTCTCGTCATTGTATTGAATTGATAGTTTATAAACCAGAACATGTACTCTCTAAGTTCTATGATAATTTTAGAGAAATGTCCTACTTCTTAAAAATCGAATCTGCAGATTCTGGGGTTGTCCGTTTGGGTCTACTAAAACCAACATTATTGCTATTGGCAAATGGGGAATCTCTCGTTCAAATTAGTACTAACTTAAAAAGATCCAAAAAGACGATTGGGAATAGACTTAAGGTTGCGAGTCGATTAAATCTTGTTACAAAATTCCAAAGAGAGTATTTCTTGACAGATTTTGGGAACAACTTTCTCTCAGAGGGCGATTCAATAATTAACGATAGGTTTAGTCAAAAGCAATTAGAAATATTGACAAAATTCGTCATGGAGAATCCATTCTTCTCTCCAGTTACTTTTACAATATTCAGTATTATCGAATCCGTATTTGTTCTGTCTAAAAGCAATTATCCTGTGCTGTTTCACAAATTACGCGATTACTTCATTGAATCTATCGGCAAAGCGAGTACTTGGAAGCAGGAAAAGGCAAAAGATACAGCTACTTATATATTTTCTAACTACGCTTGTGAACTCCAATTACTTGCAAAAGTGAGGAATCATTTTTATCTCACACCACTTGGCATACACGCCATTCTGTTATTGCAATTGAACCGTTCGATTAAACTCATTGAGTCTCAGAAGTAGGGGCCGACTTTCAAGTCGGCCCGTCTCTACTCGGGCTGACCTGAAGGTCAGCCCCTACAACTTGAGCATTTCTTACATAAAGAAATAACGATATTGACAGAATTCAGATTCGACAAATTCTTAAACGCCATCGAAGATGGACGAATTTACGTTGATTTTGATTCAAGGACTGGGCATAATCACGGAACTAAATTCAGAATACACCGAGGTAATTTTCCTTCCCTATACACAACTGTACAGACCTTCTAACATTACCTTTACACACAATGCTCCGTGTCCCACTTTTGTCCCTTTTTTGGCAGTCTTTTGTATATCTTTTGAATACCTTTTGTGTATCTTTTGAGGTATTTTTATATAGCTTTTGTTTAGTTTTTTTTGGGAGATTTTCAGACCGGAAGCCTCAGGTATCAATCTCCCTCTCCCCCGGAAGTTCCGCATCTACGACCCTTGGAGGATGCCCGAAAAGATGCCCGTACATCTCGGCATATGCGTCCTTGCCGCCTGCAAGCATCATCGTAAGCGGCATAACCATGCGACTTAGGTGCACCATCTGGTCCGAGACGTCCCGTATCTCCGCCTGTGCATGTGCATCTGAACGCAGTCTCGAGAAGTGGTAAAGCTCCCTTGCATCGAGACTTACGAGCACCCTTCGCCTGTGCGCATTCGTAAGTGCATATGGCGCTGTAACTTGTGAGTGTTTGGCAATCCGGTGATACAAGGTAAGGCTGTGCTCCATGGTGTGCTTGTAGTCGTCCAAACGTCCTATGTCCTTTATTGACTGGGGTATAGCGAATCCGAGTCCCGGGTCGTAGGGCTGGGGTGTAATGGTGGCCATCCTGTGGCGCTTGAGCTGGGCAAAACAAGATGCCGAGCATACGATCTCGAACGTTAAGCGTAAGTGCTCGAATTCAGGCAACATAGCATCGTAGAGCTCCGCCCGCTCGAAGGCAATCTTTACGAGTTCCAGACGCTGATCTGAGTTCATGTCTTCGACCGCCTTCATGCAAGCCTCGTATGATGAGGCGCTTACGCGGTGCAGAAGGGCGGCGAGCAGCCGGTGATCCGCCTCCTCGGTCGAGCGGATGAGTTCGACTTGTGCCTGCCGGGTCTTCTCGAACTCCAGCTTCGAGGCGTAGTCGGCTAAAGCGGGGTAAGTCTTTGCGTCATAAGGGTTTGACTTACAGAACAAAAGCAGGGACGGAGCGATTATCCTTGCCTCTTCGTACAGCTTTCCCCCAAGCTGCCTGACTTCTTCGAGCGGATGAGACGCAAACCGGCGTATCATCAGTTCGAGTTCGCGTGCGTTGACGGTCATCCCCATCTGCGACTGTGTCGATAGCGAAGCCACATAGCGCGCATCCTCCTTTGCCCGGTTCGCAAGGTCGCGCTTATTCTGCGCAAGGACCGGATTTTCCCCGGCGTGAAATGCCTTAAGTTCTTTAAATAACGAATGATAGAGTGAGTTCTCGGCTTTGATTAAATCTATGAATTCATCTTGTATGTCCATCTTGCTGATCTCTTCAGGTAGCACGAAGTCGTCTTTCAAGGTGATGTAGCGCTGGGACTTCTCGGTATATGAGGCAAGCCTGAATGACTGCAGCGCCTCCACTGCAAGGCGTGAGATGCCGATTACGTCGAAGTTGAAGACCGCGTGCTCGGCAACCGAGTGGTGCCCCATCTCGAAGATTATCGTACGGTTGGACTTACGGGCCTTCTCTACTTCTTCCCGGGCTTTCCTGCGCAGTTCTGTCACCCTGGCAGGATACCTGCTGATGCGCGCGTAGGCGGCAGAAAGGGTCTCAGGTGTAACAGGCATGGACTGCCTGCCATTCTTCAACCCTTCGATTATCTCCGCATCGAGGTTGAAACCGGCGAGGATGACTTCCATTGGCTGATAATAGCCATCATCATAAAAAGGTCAAGGAAAGGTTGACTATTAAAGTAACCACGATATAATCATCTAAGATCCGGGGGGAAAACTGAAGATAAGAAGGACGAATGAACAGTCAAGAGCGCACCGGTGGCGGGGAGGCGCTCGAAAATACTACTGACCTGTACCGGAGTCTCCACGATAACATCCCGGTAGGTGTTTTCAGGACTACACCTGAAGGTAATTTTCTATCTTTGAATAAAGCATTGGTTCATATGTACGGCTACTCTTCTCCTGATGAGATGAAAGGGCTTTCCGTATATCAACTATACTCCTGTCCCGAACAGAGGGAGGAGTTATTGAAACAGGCTCTTAAAAAGGGTGAAATCAGTAATTTTGAAGTCCAACAGAGGCGCAAGGACGGTTCGGATTTCTGGGTATCCCTTAACCTCAAGGTTGTTAAAGATAAAGGGAAAGAGGTGCAATATTATGACGGAATTGTACAAGATATTTCCGAACGGAAACAGGTCGAATTGGGTTTACAGGAATCTAATGAAAGATACAGAACTTTATTCGAGAATTCACCTGTTTCACTTTGGGTGGAGGATCGTTCCGGGATCAAGAAATATATTGACGGACTGAAAGCCGAAGGAATAGAAGATATTAGAGGTTTCTTTTCAGAAAACCCCGAGGAAGTTAAACGTTGTTTTTCCCTTTCGCGTGTTATGGATGTTAACAAGGCCGCGGTAAAACTATACGGGGCAGGCAGTAAACAGGATTTGATTAAGAATGTGAACCGGATATTTACCGATGAGGTCTACGAACTTATCAAAGATGAGCTTATCTCGATATCTGAGGGTAAGACGGTATTTACCGGTGAAGGAATAAATCAAACATTCACAGGCGACAAGATATACATCAGCCTAAAGATGAGTGTTGCACCAGGGCATGAAGAAACCTTCGACAGGATACTTGTATCGATTATTGATATAACCGAACGCAGGAAAGCCGTAAAGGCATTAAGACGGGAAAAGGGGTTCACCGACAGCATCTTGAACACGGCAAAGGATACGGTGTTCGTATTCGATCCTGAAACCGGAAAGCCCTTAAGGTGGAATAAGGCGTTCAGGGAGAAGAGCGGATATACCGATGAAGAGATATCGTCTATGAAGGCCCCAGACGACTGGTATGACGAAGAGGACTTGAAGCGGGCGGCGGAGACTGCCAGGACGGTATTTGAATTGGGACATGGAACGGTTGAGATATCTTTGATTAAAAAGGATGGATCCAAAATCCCGACAGAATATGCAGGGTCACTCGTCAAGGATAATAGAGGGAAACCTAAATACATAATCTCAGTAGGAAGAGACGTAACCGAACGCAAAAAAGCCGAGGATGCACTCAAAGAATCTGAAGAGAAGTACCGGAACCTGGTTGAACGCGCCAATGACGGAATCACGATAGTTCAGGACGCAAAGATAATGTACATGAATCCGAGTCTTGTGAAGATGATGGGCTATTCCGCAGACGAAGTCATCGGTAAGCCGTTTGCAGCACACATCGATCCGGGGGAGCTTGCTAAAGTCGAAGACTACTACAGAAGACGAATGACCGGAGAGCAGGTGCCCTCCATATACGAAACGGTAATACTGCACAAGGACGGAACCAGGATATATGTCGAGATGAATGTAGGCCTGGTTTCCTACGGGGGAAGACCTGCCGAGTTCGTATTCGTACGCAACATCACCGAAAGGAAGAAGGCGGAGCAAAATCTGAAGGAATCGCACGAACGTTTCCTAACCGTTTTGGACTCATTGGATTCAGGGGTATACGTCGCGGATATGAACACATACGAAATACTATACGCCAACAGGCGGATGTGTAAATATTTCGGCGAAATCATCGGCAAAACCTGCTGGAAGGTCCTGCAAAAGAATCAGAACGGGCCGTGCACTTTCTGCACCAACGATAAGCTGCTTGACAGCAAAGGCGAACCAACCGGTGTCTACTCCTGGGAGTTTAAGAATCCCATCTCAGGATTCTGGTGTGAGATTCGAGACAGAGCGATAAGATGGGTCGACGGACGCATGGTTCGCTTAGAGATCGCAATGGACATTAATGAACGAAAACAAACAGAAGATGCACTTGTAGATTCCGAAGAGAGATTCCGCCACCTTGCCGAGAACTTCAAAGAAGCTCTCATTATCTACGACGGCTCCGTTAAAAAAACCATATACGCAAATCCGGGATCTGAAAACCTGTTCGGTATACCAAGGGAGGAGATACTGGAACTGGATACCATGGGCTTTATTGACAGATTAGTTCACCCCGAGGACAGGGAAAAAGCAAAAAAAGAAGCCCATAAGCTCTGGGAAACCAGGTTGGCAGGCGGTAGCGAAAGACGGGATTTCGAGTATCGCATCCTGAGACCGGACGGTGAAGTAAGATGGTGCAGACAGTCAAGTTTCCAGGAGGTCAAGGAAGGTAAGCTGGGAAGCAGAGGTTACCTTATAGTTGCAGATATTACCGAACGCAGGCTCTCGAGGGAAAGAATAAGAAAACACGCCGAGGATTTGGCTCTCGTTTACGACTTGAACAACGCGGTCAACAGGGGAGCATCTTTTAGAGAAATTACGAGATTCTTGATCGAGCGAATGCTGGATATATTCGAGGGCAGAGGTGGAAACGTATCACTTCTGTCCGAAGACGGGAAATACCTGATTATCCAGGATTTGCTCTTGCCGCCTGAAGCAAACAGTAAGTTGAAAGGAATTATCGGTAAATACGTAATCGGACAAAGGTTCCCATACGGGAAGGGGAGTTTTTATGCAGCAGTCATAGAACAGGGCTGTCCCCAAATAATCAATGATCCTGATATGATACTCGAATCGGTAAGGAAGACGGCTGAACTAACCGGTGATGAGGATTTCATCAAGAAAGCCCCGGAAATAGTAAAGCTTTTAGGCATGAACGCAACGATTGACGTTCCCTTGCTTTCCGAGCACGAGGTAACAGGTGTACTGAGTATATCACGCAGGGTGCCTTTCACGGTTGATGATTTGGCAAGGGTTGAATTCATCTCCAAACAGTTGACGACTATCCTTGAGCGAAGACGCGCCGAGGAAAGGGAAGCCGAATACCTGCATGATCTTGCAATCCTTTCCCAAACGGCGATGGATTTCGTACAGCTTGAACCTGAACAGGATATCTACCGTTACGTATGTGATAAGTTAAAAGAACTTGCAGGAGAGGTTATAGTCTATACTGCTGGTTATGACGAGGAGAGGAACGAGTGCAGGATAAGAGCATTGAGTGGTTTAGGAAAGTTCAGGGAACGGGTCTTGAAGATCCTGGGCCAGCAGCCCGAAGGCTATCGTTTCACCGTTCCATCAGAATCAAAGAAACACCTGCTTTCAGGAGAGTTGAAGGGGTTTGAATTCGATCCGGAACTTCTTACCGAATGGAATGTCCCGAAATCAATAACTGCAGCATCCAAGAAACTTCTGGGATTAAATAAACTTTACTCGGTAGGCTTCGTTAAAGATACAAAACTTCTGGGCCAGGCGGTGATTGTACCGTTCAAAGATAACGGATTAAGAAATAAAGAGATTGTTGAGGCATTCATCCACCAGGCTTCGGTGGCCCTTCAGCGCAGACAGGCGGAGAGCTCCCTTGCCGAATCCGAAGCTAAGTTCAGGGGACTTGCAGAAAGCGTCAAGGATGTAATATTCAGTCTGGATCTCGACGGAACGATTCTTTATATGAGTCCGGTCGCATCTAATATGCTCGGTGTAAAGGCCGCCGATTACATCGGCAAAAACATCTTGGAATCAGACTTGTTCTCGAAACATAACAGGAAACTCTTCACCGAGAAGATGGACCCCAAAGGCCATATACCTCTGTTTGAGATGACACTGAAGGATGTTGAAGGGAAGAATCATATTGTTGAAATATCGGCAATGAGGTTCCCTAAACAGATCATAGGCAGCATCCGCGACATCACAGAACGCAAACGAATGGAGCAGGAGCTGCACCGTGCTGGAAAACTCGCTTCGCTTGGAGTCCTGGTCGGAGGATTAGCCCATCAGTTAAACAATCCGCTCGCGGTTATGATGTCTGCTTCCGCAGTGCTGAGCAGGGCTCTTTCTAAGCTTCCAGAGTTGCCGGACGGCATAACAGATGATGTTTATGATCCCCTGGAAACCATTGAGAGGCAGGTAAAACGTGTAACCAAGATAGTCTCCGGTCTTCTGGCATTCGCTCAGGAAAAGGACTCCGAAGTAAGACCTGCAAATATCAATCTTTTAGTATCCAAGACTCTTCAGATGTTCATGCAGTCGACACCCGCCGGTGGAATCAAGATTGATCTGCAGCTTACTGACAATCTGCCAAAAGCCTTAATCGATCCTGAGGCGCTCGAGCAGGTTCTTCTGAATCTGGTTCGAAACGCTGTAGAGGCAATGGACGGGAAAGGAACCGTAACGATTGAAACGGAATCCAGTAAAGAAGATACATTGAGATTAAAGGTTAGTGATACGGGTCCCGGTATCCCTGAGGAAATGAGGGAAGAGATATTTAATCCCCTGTTCACGACCAAGACCAGGGGAACGGGTCTTGGTCTTTCCTTGAGCGTCATGCTTCTCGAACACTTCGGGGGCAGGATATGGATTGGAGAAGGCGATGGAAAGGTCGGCGTAACCTTCGTAGTTGAGGTCCCGGTTTCCGGGGAGGAAGCCGATGAGTAGCAATTTTTCCACCGAACCCGTACGTGTGTTACTCGTCGATGACGAGGAACTATTCCTGAAGATGACCTCCCAGGCCTTGCGTGAGTTCGGCTGCGAGGTTAAGACCGCCACGAGTGGAGAGCAAGCCCTGAAGCAATTGAACCGGGGATACTTTGAGGTAGTAGTTCTCGACATCCGGATGCCGGGTATGGACGGTATATCGGTTCTCAGACACCTCCAAAACCAACGACCAACCCAGCAGGTTGTTATGTTAACGGGTCAGGCGTCGGTTCCCACCGCAATCGAGGCTATGAAGCTGGGTGCATTCGATTTCATGCTCAAGCCGTGCTCGGTTGACGACCTTATGCGAATCATCAGGCATGCGGCGGAAAAGGTCAGACTCGAACGCAGGAATATTATCCTCGAAGAGGAGTTGACAAGAACGAGGGGTGAAGGTCAGATTATCGGGGAAAGCGATGCCATAAAAGGGATTCATGAGTTTATCGAAACCGCCGCCGCAACCGATCTACCGGTGCTCATCACCGGGGAAAGCGGAACGGGAAAGGAACTAGTGGCAAGGGCGATACATAAGCAGAGTTCACGTTCCGCCAATTCACTCGTCGTCGTGGACGGCTCCACCCTTCGTGAGGAGCTCCTGGCCTCAGAGTTATTCGGACATGAAAAAGGGGCATTCACGGGAGCGGTCAGCAAGAAGATCGGTCTTTTTGAGGTTGCCGACAGGGGTTCTGTTTTCCTCGACGAGATAGGCGAACTTTCAGCCCCGAACCAGGCATCCCTTTTAAGGGTAATCGAGTCCGGAACCTTCAGGCCCGTGGGTTCGGTTACAGAGGTTACGACCGATGTCAGGATAATAACCGCAACCAATAAAGATGTTAAAGGTGCGGTTGATGGAAGTGGTTTCAGAAAGGACCTTTACTACAGGCTCAAGGGACTGTCGGTAAATATCCCTCCATTACGGGAAAGGGTATCTGACATTCCGCTTCTCGCCTCCTATTTCCTTGAGTTAAGGAACGCATCGCAAGCCAATCACATCGCACTATCTTCACAAGCCCTGGATGCAATCGCGGAATACAGCTGGCCCGGAAACGTACGTCAGCTTCGCTACGTAATTGAATCCGCAGCATTACTTGCCCTGTCTTCAGGAAAGATAGAACCTCAACATCTGCCGGAGGAGATAATCGGAATAGGAAAGACCAGCGACACCTCAGGCAAAAATCCGAAGGAAAAAAATCCCGGTGACAAAGGGGGTGTTTGCACTAAAGATAACCCTACACTGAAGGAGTTCAACAAGCGCTGCGAGAGGGAGTACATCCTGGAACTGCTTGAAAGACTCGACGGTAACAAAACGAAGGTTGCCCGGATTCTTAATATAAGCCGGTCAATGCTTTACGAACGGCTCAGGCTGCTGGGGATTTCTTAACCTTCTCAATCCAAACGGATTCCGGCATTAATCCAATATCCACGCGACCTGTCCGGAATACCGTCCTTATACCCTTACAGTGTCCTTTAATACCTTCATAAACCTTGACAGAACAATCCCGGATTATTTAATAAGCCGCGTTATTTCTTAACTTACTTTACAACCTCAATGGCACGGTTATTGCTTTAACCTTTACCGGTGAAGAATTTAGCAAATTCTCAAAAGCGTGGTTCAGCGTGAGTGAAAAATTCCCTCGGGTCCTTGCCACGCAGGTGGAATTCGAGGCATTTTAGCATGCCCAACGGATATGATACATTCAAAAGTGGAAATCGATATTGCCCGAAACGAACCTTCCGCAAGCTTGAATGCCTCCTTCCACCTGATGGTTCTTTTACCGAAGGATGAATATAAGGAGGAGTAATGGCTGAAGATACCAGGATCCTCGTTGTTGACGATGAGGAAGAGTTCGTAGTATATTTGGCCTGGTTGCTTAAAGAAACGAATAGATTTGAGGTAGACGTTGCATACTCAGGGAAGAAAGCACTTGAGATGATGGAAGACAAAGAATATGCTCTGCTGGTAACCGACGTAAGAATGCCGGGGATGGACGGTATGGAATTAACACTGAAGGTCCGCGATAAAAGACCTGACATGCCGATTATAGTAATGACCGGTTACCCTAGCCGCAAGTATCCGGAAAATTCGTTCAACTTAGGTTCGATCACATATATAGTTAAGCCGTTTCAAGTAGAGGATTTTATCAAACTTGTGAGTACAATCCTGGATGACGAAAAACAAACAAAGGAAACATAGATGGATGATAGTTACCCGACCGACACTACATCTTCTGAATTGACCTTCTCCACGGAAAAACTGCGTTTTCTCAGCGGTAAGAATGATTCATCAAAAGGTAAAACCGGAGCGAGCAAGGATACATTCAATGAGGTTAGGGAAAAAAGCGCCAAATCCGGACTCGAATTCAACAATAAAGGCATATGCCATATACATCTGAGGGGTCTGCCCAAGCCTGCCGAGATAGAAAAACTGATTGAGGACTACGTTACCGAGGTAGAGCTAGGTCCCTACCCCCTGAAGGTGATACTTCTGGACATCTCGGAACTGGTACATATGCAAATCCTTTCAAGACGGGCATTCTCGGAGTTCCTTGCACAGGCCTCTAATCATTACGGGGATGCAGTCGAGGTCGTCATCGCAGCCGGGCCACCGATGATTAGGAAGTATACCGAAATCCTGTGCAGGGCATTGAAGTTCGGGCAGAGGACGGTATCATTCGATGATATTGAAGCCGCCGAAGACTGGATTAGAGAAAGGATGTACAGTGCCTGACAAGACTTACCTTGTTGAGATATTCGAAAGGGAGAGCCCTTTAGGCCCCTTAAGGGTTGAGTTTGAAGAGTTGATACGCATGTGTTCGGTGCAGAAAACCGACGTAATCCTTGACATAATCACAGATAACCTGAAAGGTCACATATACTTCGAGGACGGGAACGTTATCCATGCGGTAACCGGACAATACACGGGTGAGAAGGCATTTAACATAATGCATCGTGTGAGAACGGCAAGATTCAAGGTTAGACCCCTGGATAAGACCGTGAGAGAAAGCATTTCAAAGGGCGTTGAACAACTGTTAACAGGAAATGAAGATGCGACTGGCTGAAAATACAGAAAGGAAGAAGAAACATAATGAACTTCAAGATGCACTATTCGGGAAAAAAGGGTGCTTTGTGTATAGATGTCCTGAACACCTTAGAAGCTTCGGATGTCAATGAAATAATCCCGCTAATCGAAGCAGAGCTTAAGGATAAACCTCACCGTTATCTGCTCTTCGATATGTCGGAAACCCCATCGAACTCGATAAGCAAGGAAGCACGTCAGGCCTTCCGGG